>JBDTYC010000013.1:0-16359 GCA_040005815.1 Chloroflexota bacterium | reverse complement strand
CGCCAGCTGGACGTGGCCGCCCGTGAGCTGAAGAAGACGAACCGCAGCTTCTACACCATCAGCAGCGCCGGCCACGAGAACAACGTCGCGATCGGGGCGCAGCTGCGCATCACCGACCCGGCGTTCCTGCACTACCGGTCGGGGGCGCTGATGATGGCCCGCGCGCGCCAGCTCCCGGGCAGCACCCCCGCCTTTGACGCGCTGCTGGGGATCGTGGCGAGCAGCGACGACCCGATCGCGCAGGGCCGGCACAAGGTCTGGGGCAGCCGGCCGCTCTGGGTTCCGCCCCAGACCTCTACGATCGCCAGCCACCTGCCGAAGGCGATGGGGCTCGCCTTCAGTCTCGCCCGGGCTCGGCGCCTCGGGGTCGCCACTGACCTCCCCGATGACGCGATCGTGCTCTGCTCGTTCGGCGACGCCAGCGTCAACCATGCAACGGCCCTGGCAGGGATCAATACCGCCCGCTACGCGGTGCGACTGGGCCTGCCGATGCCGATCCTGTTCGTCTGCGAGGACAACGAGACCGGCATCAGCGTACCGACCCCCGAAGGCTGGATCGCCTCGAGCTTCGGCCACCTCGAGCACCTCCGCTACGACCTTGCGGACGGAGAGATCGACGAGGTGTGGGATACCGTGGCAGAGGCGATCCGCTTCGTTCGTGGAGCGCGCCGACCGGCCTTCCTGCACCTTCGCACCGTCCGGCTGTGGGGCCACGCCGGAAGCGACGCGGAGCAGTCGTATCGATCCGCCGCGGAGATCGCCGAGAACGAGTCGCGAGACCCGCTGCTGCGCAACGCCCGTCGGCTGATCGAGACCGGCGCCGCGACGCCGGGTCAGCTGGAGGCGCTCCTCGCCGAGACGCGCGAGCGCGTGATGGCCGCTGCCGAGGAGGCAACGCGTCGGCCGAGGCTGGAGACGACCGAGGAGGTCGTGGCACCCATGGCCCCGTATCACTCGGCGCGGATCGTCGCGCGCGCCGCCAAGCCGATGCTCGAAGCCAGCTCGCGGCTCGAGCTGCACGGCGGGCATCTCCCCGAGGATTCGCTGATCCCCACCGCGCGGACACTGGCGGGCTGCCTGAACGCGGCCCTGGCCGATGAGATGGGACGCCGGCCAGAGATGATCCTCTTCGGCGAGGACGTTGGGCGAAAGGGCGGTGTCTACAACGTCACCAACGGGCTCCAAAAGCGATTCGGCACTGGTCGCGTCTTCGACACGCTGCTCGACGAGACCTCGATCCTCGGCATCGCGCAGGGTGCTGCGCACATCGGCCTCCTGCCGGTCCCGGAGATCCAGTACCTCGCCTACCTCCACAACGCGCTCGACCAGCTCCGGGGGGAGGCCGCCTCGCTCCAGTTCTTCAGCTCCGGCCAGTTCCGGAACCCGATGGTGGTCCGCGTCCCCGGACTCGGCTACCAGAAGGGCTTCGGGGGACACTTCCACAACGACAACAGCATCGGCGCGCTGCGCGACATCCCCGGCCTGATCGTGGCCGTTCCGGCGCGTGGTGACGATGCGGCTCGGATGCTGCGCGGTGCCGTCGCGATGGCGGCCGAGGACGGACGGGTCGTCGTCTTCCTGGAGCCGATTGCGCTCTACCATGAGAAGGACCTCGAGACCGACGGCGATGGCGGCTGGCTCACCGACTACCCGCCGCCCCCCACTGCGCTCTTCCCCGGAGAGGTGGGCATCTATGGGCCGCTCGACACCGGCAGCCCCGACCTCCTGATCGTCAGCTACGGCAACGGCCTGCGCCTCTCGCTGCAGGCTGCCCGCAGGCTGCGCGAGCAGCACGAGATCGCCGCGCGGGTCGTGGATCTTCGGTGGCTCAACCCGCTCCCCCACCAGGCAATCCGTGAGCAGGCGGCGGCCATTGGCGCCGTGCTGGTCGTGGATGAGTGCCGGCGCACCGGCGGCGGCGTTGCGGACGCGGTCATCGCCGACCTTGCCGAGGCCGGGCTCGGTCGTCGCCTCTGGTCCGTCCGCGCCGTGGACAGCTTCGTCCCGCTCGGGACCGCTACCAGCGCGGTGTTGATCGGGACCGACCAGATCG
This sequence comes from Chloroflexota bacterium, assembly GCA_040005815.1. Classification (GTDB taxonomy): domain Bacteria; phylum Chloroflexota; class Limnocylindria; order QHBO01; family QHBO01; genus CF-167. The sequence goes on along the minus strand of JBDTYC010000013.1, from coordinate 14,306 downwards.
TGGCTGGGGCGCTGACCACGGTGAGCGGCCGGCTGCACGTATGACGTCCCGCGCGATCCTCGCCTGCCCCGGGCGCGGCTCGTACGCCGCGGCGTCGCTCGGCTCCCTCCGAACGGATCACCCCTGGGTGATCCGTGCCGAGCAGCTCCGCGCGCGGTATGGCCTCGAGCCGCTGCTCGACCTCGATCGATCGGACCGCTTCGACCCGAGCCGCCACCTCCAGCCGATCCACGCCTCGCCCCTCATCTTCCTCGTCTCGATGCTCGACGCCGAGGCAGCCGTGGTGGACCATCAGGTCACTGCCGTGATCGGCAACTCGCTCGGCTGGTACACCGCGCTCGCGGCGGCCGGCGCGCTCCCCTTCGACGACGCGTTCCGCCTGGTCCAGGAGATGGCGATCCTCCAGCAGGAGCCGCTCCCAAGCGGTGGACCCGGCGGACAGGTGATCTATCCCCTGGCCGATGCGGCCTGGCGTCCCGATCCGCAGCTGCACGCGGCCGTGGAGGCCGCCCTCAATGCCCCGGCCGTGAACGGCGACGGGCACGTGCACGAGAGCATCGATCTCGGCGCATACGCCGTCCTGGCCGGCGACGAGGCCGGCGTGACGCGGCTGATGGGCCGACTCGCCCCCGTCCGGGTCGGCGAGCGGATGTTCCCGCTCCGCCTGTCGCAGCACGGGCCGTACCACACGCCGCTGGTGGCCCACGTGGCCGAGGCTGCGCTGGCGCGCCTCAGCGACCTGGATTGGCGCGCCCCCTCCGCGACGGTGATCGACGGGCGCGGAGTCCGGTGGACCCCCTGGTCGACGGATCCCGCCGCACTGCGCGACTACACCCTCAGCGAGCAGGTGACGACCCCGTTCCGGTTCGCCACCAGCGTCCGGGTCGCCCTCCGGGAGGAGGCCCCCGACCTGCTCATCCTGCCCGGACCAGGCAATTCGCTCGGCGGCATCTGCGGACAGCTGATCGTGGCGGAGGGCTACAGAGGCATCCGTTCGCGCGAGGACTTCGAGGCGGTGCAGCGCTCGGAGAACCCGGTCGTCCTGAGCATGCATCGCTGACCGATGCACGAGCCCGATGCCCACGGGTTCGTGGCGCTTCCCGCGCCGATCGACTTGGCCCTTACCCTCGGCCCGATTGCGCACGGCCGCGGTGACCCGACGATCCGTTTCGGGCCGGACGGCATCTGGCGATCGACCCGCACGCCGGTCGGCCCCGCCACCATCCGCCTCCAGGTCGTGGCCTCCGGGGTGGAGGTCTCGGCCTGGGGCGCGGGGGCGGCTGAGGCCATCGCGGGGGCGCCCGACCTGGTCGGCGCCAACGACGACCCGACCGCCTTCGTGCCGCACCATCGGCTCATCGGCGAGCTGGTGCACCGCTTCCCCGGGCTGCGCCTGCCGCGCACCAACCGCCCATTCGAGGCGTTGCTCCCGGCGATTTGTGAGCAGAAGGTCCCTGGCGTGGACGCCCGGGACGCCTTCCGCGGCATCATCGCCAGCCACGGTGAGGACGCCCCCGGCCCCGCCGGCATGCGCCTCCCGCCCGCGCCGGGCACGCTCGCGGCACTCCCCTACTTCGCGTTCCATCGGTTCGGCCTCGAGCGGCGTCGCGCGGACCTGATCAGGATCACCGCGCAGCTCGCCTCGCGCATCGAGGGGGCGACGCCGACGGAGGCCCATGCCCGCCTGGAAGCGATCCCCGGCATCGGTCCGTGGACGCTGGCAGAGGTCGGCCGCATCGCGTTCGGCGATCCCGACGCGCTCAGTGTCGGCGACTACCACCTGCCAAACGTGGTGGCCTGGGCGCTGCTCCGGGAGCCACGTGCGGACGACGCCCGCATGCTCGAGCTGCTGGAGCCGTATCGCGGTCAGCGCGGCCGTGTCCAGCGCCTCCTCGAAGTGAGCGGGATCGGGGCTCCACGCTACGGGCCGAGGATGGCGGCCCAGCCGATCGCCGAAATCTAGGTAGGGTTGGCGTCCCAAGCATGATTCGAACCTGCGACCCGCTGCTTATCTGGGCCGCGCATGGCGCCGCAGCACATTACCGGGATGTGAGCCGTCAGGCCTTGGAGGGAGGAGAGTCGGCGAGCAGTCGCAGCATCGCTCGATCAGAATGCGCGGATGCGCTCACGCAACCTCTCGCTGATCGGCGGGGCCCTCGTGGCCGTCGGTCTGGTCATCGCGCTGTTCGCTGTCCTCGCTGGTGGGCCACCAGCCTCCGATCCGGATCCCTCCGGGGCGGGGACGTCCCCCTCGCCTGCAGCTTCGGGACCAGCTGGTGGGATCGCCGACATCGACACCCGCGTGGCCTTCTGGGAAGCGCGCGTCGCAGCCAATGACCGAGACTTCTCGTCAACGGTCGCATTGATCGACGTCTACCTCGAACGCGCTCGTTCCACCGGTGATCTGGCTGATCTCGGTCGGGCTCAGACGGCGCTCGATCGCGCGCGCGAGCTCGAGCCTGGCGGGACCCCAGCTCTCGACCTCCGAGAAGGTCAGCTCCACTTCTCGCTCCACGAGTTTGGCGAGGCTCGCGATGCCGCCCAGCGGTTTCTCGATGCCGATCCGGGCAACGCCGCTGGCCTCGCGCTCTTGGGAGACAGCCAACTGGAGCTCGGCGATGAGGTCGCTGCCAAGACCGCGTACGACGCCCTTGCCGCCAAGGGGCGCCTGCCCGGCATCCTGTCGCGGCTCGCGCGATACGCATCCCTTACCGGGCACGTTGACCAGGCCATCGGCCTGGTCAAAGAAGCACGCGACGCCGCCGAAGTCGAGGGCTTTCCAGAGATCATTGCCTTCTATGACTTCCAGCTCGGTGAGCTGTACCGAAGTGAGGATCTGCTCGACGATGCAGAGGCCGCGTACCAGCAGGCGCTCGACGCCGTTCCAACCAACGTACCGTCGCTTGGCGGCCTCGGCCGGGTGCGCGCGGCACAGGGGCGCCGGACCGAGGCAATCGACCTGCTCGAGCAGGCTACGGCTCGCCTCCCGACCCCCGCGCTGGTCGCCGACCTCGGGGATCTGTATGCACTTGCGGGCGACAACCAGGCGGCTGAGCGGAAGTACGCGCTGGTCGAGCGGATCGCCGAGGTGGCGCAAGCCACCGGGGGAGTCTACGACCGCCAGCTGGTCCTCTTCCTTGCGGACCACGAGCGTGACATCGATGGTGCGGTTGCCCGGGCGGAATCCGAAATCCGACGCAGGACCGATGTCTACGGATACGACGCACTAGCCTGGGCGTTATACCGCGCCGGCCGCATCGATGAGGCCGCCGATGCGGCGAGCCAGGCGATGCGCCTCGGAACCCCGGACGGTCGGATCCTCTACCACGCGGGTTTGATCGCGGCCGCCGATGGACGACCGACCGATGCGCGCGAGCTGCTGGAGGAGGCCGCCATGCACATCGCGACACTGCCACCGCTGCAGGTGCCGGCACTCGAGCACGCGCTCTCGATTCTGACCGGGAGCTGAGTGAGCCACCATCGGCTGACGCGCGCCGCGCCCATCGGCCTGTTGGTGGGGGCCGGCTTCCTCGCGATGCCCGCCTTGGCGTTGGCGCACCCGCTCGGCAACTTCACGGTGAACCGCGCGATCGAAGTCATCGTGGCGGATGCGGTGACGATTCGGTACATCGTCGACATGGCCGAGATCCCGGCCTTCGAGACGCTGCAGCAGATCGATCTCGATGGCAACGGAACCGCGGATGAGCATGAGCTCAACACATACCGCGATGCCACGTGCGAGTCCGTCCGGCGGGCGCTGAGCGTGACTCTCGACGGGGTGCCGACCATCCCAGCGCGCATCGAGGGCGCGGAGATCTCACTGCCCCCCGGCGCGGGCGGACTGCCGACCCTTCGCCTCGAGTGCGATTACGCATCCCTGAGCACGACTGGCGACACCCTCCATCAGCTCATCGTGGTCGATGGCATCGACGACGGCCACGTTGGCTGGCATGAAGCAACCGCGCGAACGATCGGCGACGCGGTCATCTCCGCCAGCGACGTGCCGGCAGTGAGCCCGTCCGCTCATCTGACACGCTACCCCCAGGACCAGCTCACCTCGCCGCCCGACGTCCGGTCGGCGACGATCAGCTTTGCGCTTGGCAGCCAAGCGCTGGACGGCGGAGGCGCCGTCGCCGGGCCAGGTCCCAGGCAGTCAGCTAACGATCCTCTGGCGGCACTCGTAGGCGGCGAGCTGTCACCCCTCGTAGTGCTCCTTGCCCTGGGCGTCGCTGCCGGACTCGGCGCTCTTCACGCGCTCTCTCCAGGCCATGGCAAGACCTTGGTCGCCGCCTACGTCGTGGGCACCGGTAGTGATGCACGGTCCGCTGCCCAGATCGGTCTGTTCGTCGCAATCGCGCATACGGCAGGGGTCTTTGCGCTCGGTGTCGTGACCCTCGTTGCAAGCGAGTTTCTACTTCCGGAGCGCGTGATCGCCTGGCTCTCGCTGGTGTCGGGACTGGTCGTAGCCGGGCTGGGTCTGCTTCTCATGGGCCGCCAGCTGCATCGCTTCCGCGCGCTGACCGATGCCGATGGTCATGGACACCAGCACGACCATGACCACGACCACGACCATAGCCACACACCACCAATCAAAGCGCTGACCTGGCGCTCTGCTGCGGCGCTCGGCTTTGCCGGCGGAGCCGTTCCCAGCGCATCAGCCGTGATTGTGCTCCTGGTCGCGATCAGCAGCGACCGGATATTGTTCGGCAGCGTGCTCATCGTCGCGTTCGGAATCGGGATGGCGGTGGTGCTCGCTGGGCTCGGGCTGCTGGTTGGACGCTTGGGAGCGGCCGCAGCGGGCTCCACGGCCGGTTGGATCACATCGCGGTGGGCCCGCCGCATCGGGCAGCTCGCGCCAACGGTCGCGGGCTTGGTAATACTAGCCACCGGTCTTGTCTTCTCCTATATCGCCTACCGGCAGCTGTTCTGACGAGTGATGCGCAGGGATACCCCCCACGTACAGCAGGCAGGGCGCAGTCGCGCTTCACGCGATGTGTTTCGGTGTGCGATGGATTTGAAAGCAATCCGCCCATGCATTGAACTGATGTAAAATGCGAGGCTCGCATACTTGGACACCCACTATGGACGCCACCGTCAGCATTTAGGAGTCGAACCATGCCCACAACTGCCCGATCGATCCTGATCGGAATCGCCGCCACTTCCCTGATCGCCTTGCCGGCGATGGTGGGCGCGGCTGACCACCTGGACGGGCCGGCCGTCGCGGCGAATCACGCGATCGACATCAATGACGTTTACGTCTTTGAAGGGGCAGACGCCGGCAACACGGTGCTCAGCTTCGACGTGAATCCCGCAGCGGGAGTGATCTCTGGCACCACGTTTGATCCAACCGCGGAGTACGTCATCAACGTCGACACCAATGCCGATGCGGTTGAGGACATCGTCTATGTCTTTACCTTCGCCGCTGCGGCGGGTGGCACGCAGGCGTACACGGTGACCAAGGATGGCGCCCCATTCCTGGTTGGCATCACCGGCACGACCACGACGATTGGCGGGCGGTCCGTGTTCGCCGGCCTGGTCGACGATCCGTTCTTCTTCGACCTCGACGGGTTCAAGCACTTCAAGACAACGCTGCTGGCGGGTAGCGCGGATCCGAGCCAGATCTGCGACGCGAACCCCGATGTCAACTTCTTCGCTGGCTTCAATGCCACGGCTATCGTCCTCGAAGTGCCCGATGCCGATCTTGGCGGCGCCAATATCGGCGTGTGGGCTGAGACGCGTATCGGCGGGTCGCAGATTGACCGCATGGGCAAGCCTGCCATCAACACCGTCTTCAACACCACCGACGCGGACAAGAACGCCTACAACGCGGCCGAGCCCGCCAACGACCCGGCTGACTGGACCGCGAACGTGGCCGGCGTGACCTCGGCCATCCGGCAGGCGCTCGGCGAAGCCCCCGCGGCGGCAGATGCCTACGGAGCAACACTGGCGGGGCTCCTCCTGCCTGATGTCCTCAACTACGACACGACGACCGCGGCCAACTACGGCGCGCCGCTCAACGGCCGTGCCCTCACGGATGACGTGATCGACATCTCGTACAGCGTCATCACCGACGGCCTCGGCGCCGCCGGCGCGCCGGCGGTGACGAGCGACTGCGTTGCGAATGACAGCACCTTCCGGCCGGCATTCCCGTACTGGGGCGTCGCCAACGTGGCTGCCGCAACGGCAGCCCCGAGCGCCAGCACCGCGGATGCCGCGGTCCCCGTCAACCCGACCCGTATCAGCGGACTGCTCATGGCTTTGGCCGCGCTGGTGCTGTTTGGCGGACTGGGAGCGCTTACGGTTGCGGATGTTCGTCGCCGAAAGCCCTGATCTCTGTTCGTCCTGAAAGGATGAGAGCCTCGGTCGATGGCCGAGGCTCTCATCGTGCCCGCAGTGAATGGGCCACGCGGCAAGCGGACGCACTGGCCTCGCCGAGAGATCTAGGTAGCGGTTGGCGTCCCCGGCAGGATTCGAACCTGCGACCCGCTGCTTAGAAGGCAGCCGCTCTGGTCCACTGAGCTACGGGGACGCGGTTGGCGCATAGGGGTACGCACGAACGTGCGGGAGCGAGCTCGATTGATCGGCTAGCCGGGCCAACCTTATGCGTCCTGGAGTCGCTCCGCTCGCCCGGCGGCCCGTTCAGCCGCGTCGCGGTACTCCATGTGGGCTGCGGCCTCATCGACCTCGGCCATCGCTGTCTCACTCTTGGAATCCGCCACATCGGCGAGGCTGGTCTGGACCATGATTTTTGCCGCGCTCGCGGTCTTTGCGGCGGATGTCTCGGCCAGTGCTGACGCGGCCAGGGCCGCCCTCGATGCCTCGGCTGTCGTGATCGCCGCATCTGCCGCTTCCTGCGCCGTGGCTGTGGCTGCCTGGGCAGCCAGTTGGCCGCGACGAGCGACCGCCACCGTGCGCTCGGCAGCGCGCCATTGTTTGAGCGCCTCCGGCGCGGTCTTCTCCTGTTCCGCGTCCTTGCTCATCGAAACCACCCTCCCAATCGTAGGATTGCAGGCGGTCACGAGTATCGCAGGTCCGCGAGAGCGTGGCGATGGGCCATTCCGCGGATGGGTCGAGATGCGCAGACAGCCAGAACGGCCACCCTTCGCCGGGTGGCCGTCCGGTTGCGGTCGGGGCTGGCGCCCCGGGAGGTTTAGCTGGCCGCGGGAGCTGGCAGCGGGCCGGAGCCGATCACTCTGAGCGGTGCTGAACGACTCGGTCAGCACCGGCAGCCGAGCTGCACTGACCCAGACCGGTCGCAGGCCGGTGAAGATCACTGCCAGACCGATCTTCGCCAGCACCCCCGCCATCGCGCGTGCCAGCTGGAGGACCGGCGCGGTGGTGGTCCCGTCACCGAGCTCACCAATGAGCCCAAGGGCTGTCGCAGACCAGGCCTGGCCACGGGCCGTGCCCTCGATCGGGTTGGCTCGGTCGAAGTCCGCGTAGTAGCGACCGTCGACCTTGAAGTCGTAGCTTCCGGCCGGAATGACGTCGCCATTCGCAGCCGTCGCGGCCTCTTCCGGGTTCTCGCCACCCAGCTGGCCCTTCTCGTCGTAGGCAAGGTTCACGTTCTGCTTCTCGCTGAATGCCTTCAGGGAGGCGTTGCCTTCCTGGGTCTTGACGAAGGTGAAGGCGCCGGCGCTGACGAAGAGCAGGCCGCCGATCACCGGGGCGATCCCAAGGATGCGAATGCGTGATGTCATCTCGGAGTCCATTCCAACCATCTGTGGCAAATCCCACTCTCACACTGTCGCGGTTGGAACCCGCTATCGGTGCCCGCCGAATGGTCCCTTTTTGCCGTGCCTTCCGGAGCCAGTGCAGGGCCGGCGCGACCCGTGCCATCGCGTTGCTAGACTTGCAGCTGAGATGACAGACGACCGCATCATCGCCCCGGTCCAGCTGCAGCCGACGCAGATCGACACCGATCAGCAGCTGCTGCGGGACGAGGACCTGCTCAACGAGGAGCACCTCCGCAGGATGGACCAGGTACTCCTGCGGCGGAATCTGGACCACGCGCGGATGTTCAGCCGCAAGCTGTCGCTCGAGCTCCAGCAGTTTGTGCACCTCTACACCCCCGAGGCCAACGAGCTGCGGCGGCGGATCGAGAAGTACATGGTCATGGAGCGTCTCATCGAGCGCGAGATGGCGCGGCGCCATACGTACTAGGGGCCTTTTGTGGACATCCGCTCCGCGCGGATGGCCCGATGTGGACAACTTGGTGCGTTGCTGCACCGGCCGATCAGCCGGTGTTCGGGCCCCAACGGCGACGCGCGCCTGAAGCGCTGGAGCCGTTGATGTGCGTGGGCGAGGTCAGCCCGGGCTGAGCGAGACGGCGACGCCTTCAATCGGCTCCGGGGGGACGGCGAGCACCGAACGCACCCAGCCGCAGAGCCGCGTCATCTCGAAGAGGCTGAATGTCAGCCCCCTGGCGGCGAACTGGTCGTGGTCCCAGCCATTGAACTCGCGGCGTGCGGCGACCGCGCACATTTCGTCGTAGAGCTCTGGCCAGCCGACGCGTTTTCGCTCGTGGCAGAAGCGAATGAATTCAGCGACATCCGGTGGGGGCGCATCGGCGGGAGCGACTCCCGGCACCGGTCGCGCCGCCGATGGCATGGACCGCTGCTGCATTGTTGCGCGTGCCTCCGAATCGAGAAGGAAGGAACGATTGCCAGATGAGACCGATGAGTCCGACGGACCGAGGATAGGCGTCGGCGCCGAATCGTACGAGGCGGATCCGGCCTTGCGAAGGGGGTCTGTCCACCAACTTATCCACATTCGTTTCCACATGGAGGGCCATTTGTTGAGATGCGCCCAAACGACGGTGGAAAGGTGCGCTCACGGCCCGTGGTAGGTTGCCCGAATGAAGGTTGGTGTCGTTGTTCCGCAGGGCTGGACCGGCGAGTACGACGGATGGGATCCGCCGCGTGCCTGGGCGCGCACGGTTGCGGTCACCCGACAGGCGGAGCGCCTCGGCTTCGAATCGGTCTGGGTCTTCGACCATTTCCAGACCGAGCCGGAGCCGACCGATGAGCTCACCTTCGAGTCCTTCAGCACGCTCGCCGCGCTTGCCGCCTCGACCGATCGTGTCCGCCTTGGCCAGGTCGTCATCTGCACCGCATTTCGCAACCCCGCCCTCACCGCGAAGATGATCGGCACGCTCGACGTGATCAGCGGCGGGCGCATCGACCTGGGGATCGGCGCCGGCTGGAAGGAGGACGAGTGGCGCGCCTATGGCTACGGCTTCCCGGACACGAAGACCCGCCTGGCCACGCTTGCCGACCATCTCGAGGTCATCACCCGCATGCTCGCCCCCGGCCACGCAACCTACGCCGGCACCCACGCAGCGGTGACCGACGCGATCAACGTGCCGCGGGGGCTCCAGCAGCCGCGCGTCCCCATTATGGTCGGCGGCAACGGCCCAAAGGTCACCTGGCGCCTCGCCGCCCGTCACGCGGACGAGCTCAACCTCGACTGGCTGACCCCCGACGAGATCCGCGAGGCGAAGCCGGTGATCGCGTCGCGCTGTGAGGAGATCGGGCGGGACCCGGCCAGCCTCCGGCTGTCGGTGAACATCAGCCGATACGTGATCAAGGTCGCCGGCCCGTCCCGCGTGGATCTGCTGGCCGCCTACCGCCAGGTCGGGGTCGACCGGGTGATGGGCCTCCTCCAGGAGAGCGCAGTCAGCGACGAGCCGCTCGAGTCCCTGGCAGCGGACGCACGAGCCGCGGGCTGCACGCTCTCTGCATAGGGCGACGCTATGCGTCGTCGTCCGCTGACCCGTTGGGGACGTAGGTCAGGACCGCCCGGTTGTCACTGCCCATGGTGACGGCCATCTGCTGCCGCACCCGAGCTGCGTCGACGGCCACGTAGCGGCTGACCTCGGTGTTGATCCGCTCCGGCTCGTCGAAGAGGCCAGCGTAGGCCGCCAGCCGCTCGGCCCGTTCGCCAACATGCTCAAGGTCCGATTCGACACTCACGGCGTGCAGGTTCCGGACGCGGTCGAGCTCGTCTTCGGTTGGCCCGTCGCTGGCGAGGCGGTCGATCTCTGCCCACAGGGCTGCCTCCACGACCGCCGGCTTCACGCCGGGCCGAGCGGTGGCCGAGAGCATCAGGATCGATGCGCCGGCCGCGAACGGAAAGGCGTATCCCTCCAGCTCCCCGGCGACCTGCTGCTCCCGCACCAGTCCGCGATACAGGCGCGAGGCGAGGCCGGTGGTCAGGAGGTCGACGACAACCTGCAGGGCGTCGTGGCCGGCCGAGCCGAACGGCGGCATGCGATAGGCGGCGTAGACACGGGGAAGCGATACGCGGTCCGGGATCGTCTCCCGCGCCTCTGCGCCCAGCACCGGCATCAGCGCGACCGGTGTCGCAGCCGGGATCGAAGGGTTCAGCGGGATCGGCCCGAAATGCTGCTCGACCAAGGCCATGGCGGCATCAGGGTCGAAATCGCCCGCGATCGCGAGCACGGCGTTGTTGGGGGCGTAGTGAGCCGCAAAGAACTCACCCACGTCATCCAGCGAGGCGGCGTCCAGGTCCTCCATCGAGCCGATGTTTGAGTGATGGTAGCCATGCCCCTTCGGAAAGAGATGCTCCTGCATCTTCTCGTCGCAGGTTCCATACGGCTCGCCGTCGAAGTCGGCGCGCCGCTCGTTCTTGACCACGTCGCGCTGGTTGTCGAGCTTCTCCTGGGTGATGGCCGGCAGCAGGCTGGCGAGCCGATCGGACTCCAGCCACAGGGCGAGCTCCAGCTCGTGGCTCGGCAGCGTTTCGAAGTAGGTCGTGCGATCGAGCCAGGTGCTCGCGTTGGAGAGCCCGCCCGCCGCCTCGACCAGCTCATCATGTTCGCCCTTGCCCACGTGGGCGGAGCCCTGCGTCATCATGTGCTCGAAGAGATGCGCGAAGCCGGACCGGCCAGGCTTCTCGTGGCGGCTCCCGACCCCGTACCAGACGTGCACCGCCACAATCGGCGCCTGATTGTCGCGTGACAGGACCACCCGCAGTCCATTCGCCAGCAGGTGGCGTTCAATCGCAACATGGGGCACGTCGGTCGTCCTCGCAGCGCTCCAATGATTGGCAAAACAACCGCCGGCCCGGGCGTCCGCAGGGCCGCCGGTGAAGAGGGTACCGGAATCGGGTCCCGCCCGGCCCCCATCAGCCGATGTGTATCCTCGGTGTCCCTGGAGTGGGGCAGCGGGAGGCGTTGTTCGCCGGGGCATCCTCGCCCCGTGGGAGCTGATGAGGCGATCGCCTCCGCGGCCGGTCCCCACGCATGAGTAATGCGGCGCGGACTACCTCAACCGCGCGGGTTCCCGCGTCGCCGGGGTCACTTACAGCCGCACGACCGCCAGCAGCGGCCATTCGCCGGGAATCCCCTTCAGCGCATGGACGCCCCGGTCCTCGAGCTCGATCCCCGACCCGGCGATCAGGTCGCGGACTGTCCCAGAGACGAGTACCTCGCCAGACGCAGCTCGAGCGGCTACGCGGGCAGCGGTATGGACCGCGATGCCACCAACCTTGCCGCCGATGATTTCGCATTCCCCGGTGTGTAGCCCGGCTCGGATCTCCAGGCCGAGCGCATGCAGGCCATCGCGGATTGCGCAGGCGCAGCGGATCGCCCGCGCGGGCCCGTCAAAGGTGGCAAGGAACCCATCCCCAGCCGTGTCGACCTCATGTCCCCGCCAGCGAGCAAGCTCGCGGCGCACGAGGGCATGGTGCGCCTCCAGCAGCTCACGCCAGCGACGGTCACCAATCTCCGCTGCGCGCTCGGAGGAACCGACAATGTCGGTCAGCAACACGGTTGCCAGCACGCGGTCGGGTTCCGGGCCTGGTCGGACTCCGGTCAGAAACTCCTCGACCTCATCGACGATCTGGTCTGCGTCGATCCATGGGATGTGATCATCGCCGGCGAGCTCGACAAAGCGCGCGCCCGGAATGCGATCGGCGATATACCGCCCCTCCTCGACTCGAGAATCGCGGTCCCCGCTGCGATGTAGGACGAGGGTGGGCACCCCGATGGTGGGCAGGACGTGGCGGACGTCGATCTGGCTGTTCATCAAGATCAATGCCCGGGCCGCACCCGGACTTGCCGACGCCCTGGCTCGCGCGCGCCACCATGCCGTCAGCGCAACATCGGCGTTGGGCGCCATGGTTCCCAGATCCGATTCGAATCCCCACTCGCGTTCGATTTGATCGGCATACGCCTGACGTTGCTCCCTGGTCGCGACCCACGGATAGTCGTCGTCTGGGTCCACCCGTTTGGCGTAGGTGCCGTAGAGGACCAGCGCCGTCGTTCGATCCGGGTGAGTCGCCGCGAAGAGGCAGCACATCGGTCCGCCTTCCGAGTAGCCGAACAGAGCGGCGCGCTCAGACCCAGCCGCGTCCATGACGGCGCGGACGTCGTCTATGCGAGTTTCAAGATCCGGAAGTCCACCCGGCCGATCTGACAGACCGGTGCCACGCTTGTCGAATCGAATCAGCCTGGAGAATGACGCGAGTCGCTCGAGAAGGTGCGCCGAGCGCGGCTCGTCCCAGTCATTGTCGAGATGAGAGACGAAGCCCGGGACAAGGACAAGGTCGCGTGGCCCATCACCAACTACCTGGTAAGCGATATTGACGTCGCCGCTCTTCGCATAGTGGGTTTCCGGGGCACGCATGGCTCAGGTTAACCATCTTGGCCGTCCTGAGCGCCTCAGCGCGGTGACTCGCAGATCTCCGCGGGCAAGCGCCAGCCATGCTCGAGCAGTAGTTACGGCGACGTGATGGCCAGTGCCGTCCGGAGCTAGCGCAGGGCAGCTAGCGCGATCGTGATCAGGTAGCCAGCAAGCAGCAGCAGCCCGACGAACAGGTGCAGACTGACATTGGTGCCCATCACCGACATCAGCGCATAAGGGCTGGCGTAGTGCTGTCGGATGCCGGCATAAACCCGAAAGACGAGCGGAAGCACGGCAAGCGCGAGCAGGGTGGCCGGCGCCAGCAGGCCGGTGAGCACCCCGAGCACGATCACGACGAACGCCGCGAGCGCCGCCACCAGGTAGCTGACGGTCACCACCGCTGGCGCCAGACGCACCGGCAGCGTCCGCTTGCCCGAGGCGCCGTCGGCAGCGCGGTCCGGGATCTCGTTCACGAACAGGATGAGGGCCACCAGAATCGCCATGGGGACCGAGGCGAGGGCCGCCTCCCAGCTCAGGCTACGCGTCTGGACCACGTATGCCCCGAGAACCATGACCGGGCCGAAGCCGATGGCGACCGCGAACTCACCGATGCCGCGGTACACGAGCTTCAGCGGAGGTGCGGTGTAGGCGATCCCCAACCCGATACCGACGATCCCGATCACCAGCAGGATCATGGAGCCAGTCAACCAGACCAGGAAGAGTCCGATCGCGATCGCTCCGCCGAAGAGAGCGACGTCGAGCGCCACCAACTGCCGCATGGTGAGCAGGTCATACAGGAGCACTCGCGAGCCGCCGCTGAACTGGGTCGGGTTCACATTCGCCGCATCCGCGCCCGAGAGGGTGTCGAAGATGTCATTCGCCACGTTGGTGCCCAGGTGCGCCAGGGACGCCCCCATGAGGGTCAGCAGGGCGAGCCACCAGCTGAACGAGTCGTGCCGAGCGGCAATCGCGATTCCGAGCAGCACCGGCACCACGGTTGCCGATAGAAACGGCAGCCGCGTGGTGCGCAGAAAAAGCCAGCCCAGGGAGAGTCTCGGCCTGATGAGCCGCCCCTTCTCGGCGGAGAGCTGTGCCAGGTAGCGGCGTGACTGGGGAACCGAGCGCTCGGAGTACTCGAAGAAGGGCACCTCCGACTCATCCCAGCCCCAGGCGCGGGTCGGGGTGAAGCTGAGGCGCTTTGCGTCCTCGCCCGGAGCGGCTCTGCCCCACAACTGGAGGTAGCGGCGCTCGTCATAGCCCTCGCCCGGCTTCGGGCGGATATGGCTTCCCAGCACGCTCAGCTGCCGATCGGTGGGGATGGCGACCGCCTCGCCCTGTGGAGCGCGCAACGTGACCGATCCGCGGACCACATCGGCCCGGAAGTCGGTTGCCACACTGATCGGATAGCCGGCATCGTCGATCCAGGACACCACCACGAACGGATACGCGGCGAGCTTGGCGAGCTGGCCGGCGTCGACACCGGTCATCAGGCAGCCTCTGCTCGCGGCGGCGTGGAGACGGCAGGCGCGTGGCTGGTGTCACCCGCCTCCCAGAGGAGGCAGCGCTCGGGCGTGATCTCGATGACCGCGCGTTCGAAGAAGAGTGGCAGCGCGACCCGCATCTTCAGGAAGGCATCGATCATCGGCTCCTTCCTGCGCC
>JBDTYC010000012.1:0-16398 GCA_040005815.1 Chloroflexota bacterium | reverse complement strand
TAGCCCCACTCGTTGTCGTACCAGGCGATGACCTTCAGCAGGTTGTCGCCGACGACCATGGTGGAGAGCCCGTCGACGATGCTCGACCGGTCGTCGCCCTTGAAGTCCATGCTCACCAGCGGCTCGTCGGTTACGCCGAGGAGACCCTTCATCGGGCCGTTCGCGGCGGCTTTGAGCGCTGCGTTGGCGGTCTCGGCGCTGACCGGGCGCGAGGTGATCGCCACGAAATCGATGACGCTGACCGTGGCCGTAGGCACGCGCAGGGAGAAGCCGTCGAACTTGCCCTTGAGCTCCGGGATGACGAGGGCGAGTGCCTTCGCAGCCCCGGTGCTGGTCGGGATGATGTTCTGGCCCGCGGACCGCGCGCGGCGCAGGTCCTTGTGGAAGACGTCGAGCACGTTCTGGTCGTTCGTGTACGAGTGCACGGTCGTCATCAGGCCCCGCTCGATGCCGAACGAATCCCACACGACCTTCGCCGGCAGCGCGAGGCCGTTGGTCGTGCACGAGGCGTTGCTGACGATGTGATGCTTCTCTGGGTCGTAGCTGCCCTCGTTCACGCCCAGGACGAGCGTGACGTCCTCGTTCTTGGCCGGGGCGCTGATGATCACCTTGCGAGCGCCGGCATCCAGGTGGGCATGGGCCTTCTCGGCATCGGTGAAGATCCCGGTCGATTCGATCACGATCTCCACCCCAAGGTCCTTCCACGGCAACGCCGCGGGATCCTTCTCCGAGAAGGCGCGGATGGGGTAGCCGTCGACCACGATCTCGTTGTCGGTGTGGCTCACGTCCCCCGAAAAACGCCCGTAGGTCGAGTCGTACTTGAAGAGATGGGCGTTGGTCGCGGTCGGGGCCAGGTCGTTGATGGCCACCACCTCGATCGTGTCGGGGTGGCGCTCGAGGATCGCCTTCAGGGTCTGGCGGCCGATGCGGCCGAAGCCATTGATGCCGATGCGGGTCACGCTTGCTCCTTCGCGTAGGACGGATCTGTCAGGCGGTCATTCACGATCGGCAGCAGGCCAATCAGGGACACGTCACCAGCGAACCGCGTCATCTCGACTCGCACCCGGCGCGCCGGGGCAGGGAAGGCGCGCCGATCGATCTCGGCGCGGACGACGCTCGGCAGCTCCGGGCGATTGCAGCCGATGCTGCCGCCGAGCACGATCACCTCTGGGTTGAGTGTGTTGACGAGGCCAGCGCACATGGCCCCGATTGCCACCCAGGCGCGATCCAGGACTCGCTGGCAGGCGGCGTCCCCCTCGTCCGCGGCGCGGGCCACGAGCTCGGCGTCGACCTCCGCGTCGGCGGCCAGCGCGGCGAGGCCCGGAGCCTCGCCACGAGCCAGCAGTGCGCGTCCCTCGCGGGCGATGGAACGTCCCGCGCCAATGGCCTCGGCGTGGCCGGGTTGGCCGTCGCCGCAGAGCGGTCCGTCGATGTCGACCGTGATGTGGCCGATCTCGCCGGCGGTGCCGTCCTTCCCGATCAGGGGCCGGCCATCGACGACGATGCCTCCGCCGATGCCGGTCGAGACGGTGACGTAGATGACGTCGTCGGCACCCTGGCCGGCACCGTACCGCCACTCGCCCATCACGGCGGCGTTCGTGTCGCGCTCGAGATAGGTTGGCAGGCCGATCGCCTCCTCCACCCGCGCGGCCAGGGGGATGTCACGCCAGCCGGCCAGGTTCGGGGGCGCCACGACGACCCCTCTCCACGGGTCGAGCGGTCCGGGCGACGAGATGCCGATCCCGACCGGGTCGGGCAGGCCGGCCTGCTTCGCGGCCTCCCGGACGGCGCGAGCCGCGGCGCAGATCCGATCGATCACCGCTTCCACGCCCTCCTCGTCACGGGTCTCAACAGCGCGGCGGCACGAGACCGTAAGGTCGGGGCTGACATGCGCGGCGCGGATCTGGGTTCCGCCGAGGTCGATCGCCAGGATCGACCGATCGACTACCTCATCCACAGGCCGTCATTGTAGCGGCCGAGCACGGAATCGGCCGCTCGGCGGCGGCTATCGGATCTCCCGACGACGCGCGGCCGAACGGCCGACGTGAGTGCCATGCGGCAGCCGGGTGGAATCCCGCGCTGCCGATCAGGGGCGAATGCTCGGGTTCAGCCGCCGATCTTGAACATCTTGGTGCCGCACACCGGACAGGTGCCCTGGGTGGCAGGCTTGCCATTCTTCATCGTGATCTTGCTCTCGTCGCGCATGTCGCGCTTGGCCTTGCACTTGACGCAGTAGGCATTGGTCGCCATCGGTGAGTGCCTCCTTGTGGTGCCGACCTGGATTGCCGGCGTTGCTTAACGCTCCCCGCCCCGATCGCCGATCAAGCGTGACCAGCGTGCATGGGGATCGCCTTCGTCTCCGTTGTCGATCGCCCAGAGCAGGTGGATGCCGGCCAGTCCGACATCGATGCAGCGTGCCTCTGCGGCCTCCTTCGCCGCGCCTTCCAAAAACGTCCCATCGACGCGCTGTGCGTAGGCTGCGCATACCGTCCCGGCTCGCAACCCCGCGAGTCCCGCCAGCACAAAGAGTGCCGACGACTCCATCTCGAGGTTGGCGACGCGTTGGTTTCGCAGCTCCTCCGCGAGATCAGGATAGCGAACCGGGAGCGTGCGCATCGCCCTTCCCTGCGGAGCGTAAAACCCGCTCGCCGTCGCTGTCATCCCAACGTGGTATGGAGCACCCGTCTCGATGCATGCCGCCTCGAGGGCCCAGACTACGTCCCGATGGGCGATGGCGGGGTATCCGGGGTGCACGTAGAAGTCCGTCGTGTTCTCGAGTCGGACCGCCCCGATCGAGACGATCAGGTCCCCCAGCGCGATCTCCGGCTGGAGTGCGCCGCTCGAGCCGATGCGGATCAGGGTGGCCCGATCCGTGATCTCCATCAGCTCGGCGAGCACGATCTCGACGTTGTCGGTGCCCATCCCGGTGGATATGGCCGAGAGCCGCATCCCCTGGTAGGTCCCCGTGGCGGTGGTGATCTCCCGGTTGCTCCGGTTCAGCTCAACCGAGTCCCAGCGGGACGTGACCTTGGCCACGCGCCCGGGATCACCCACCAGCACGATGTACTCGGCCAGCTCACCCCGCTCCAGCGCGATGTGGTACTGGCGGTCGCCGGTGCGCGGCGCGTCGGCGTGGGAGAGATCGGCCAAGGCCTCGGCGAGCTCCTCGTGCGTGCGTTGGACGCTCAGGTCGGCGGGAGTATACGCCGCTCCTTTCGAGCGTCCGTCGCCTCGGAAGGCAGCACGGAGAGGCGTGGGACAGCCGGCGCGTCGTCATCGGGTCCGCGTCGGTGGCCGAACCAGGCAGCCAGTCCCGCCAGCGCGACCAGTCCCATGCCCGATACCACCAGTCCGCCGGCCGGGCTTCGGCGCTCGGCGTCGGGGTCCGGCGCCTCTCCCACGGAGCCGAGTTGCCGAGGCGAGGTCGTGGGCAGCGGGCGGGCGAGAATCGGGATCGTGTCCTGACCCGATGAGGCACCGGCCTGGCCCTGCACCGCGTCGGGCAGGTTGCCGGTGGACGGCGAGCGCTCCGTCACCTGGCCGCCCAAGCAGCAGCCGGTCGATCGGCTCGCGCTGCTCGTCGGCGACGCCAGCACGCGGAGATCGGCCGCGATCCGCGGCCAGAGACGGTACCCGCTCGACGGGGCCGAGCCCGTCGTCTCTTGGGCCAGTACCGCCCGCAGCTCCAGCCAGGCTCCGCGCGTCAGCGACGTGCTGGGGATCCTGGCGCGGCTGGCAAGCGTGACTCGAATCGGCCCCGAGCCATCGTCCACCGCGAAGGAGACATTCCCGCCGCGTGGCTTGCTGAGCGCGGAGCTGATGGCGCCTCGCACGATCACGAGCCGCGCCTCCTCGCCTTCGCCCAGGCGGCCGGTCGCGCGACGGATCGGCTCCGGATCCGCCTGCGTGCCGAGATAGAGCGGCTGGACGGATACTCGCAGGCTGAGCATCCCGGCCTTTGTCGCACGCGTGCCGTCCAGCTCGACCAGCTGGCCGAGGGCCAGGCTGCCGACGTCGGTCCCGATCCGGACGAGGATCGCCCCGGTCGCGTCCTGAACCACCGCGCTGCCAACCTCGATCAAGCTCGATGGGGCCGTCACCACGCCACGAATCCGCAGGTGGGTCCCGGTCGCGGCGCCCCGCGCCTCACCGATCGAGAGCAGCGGCGACGCCGGACTGGCCGAAGGACTCGCTGACGCGACCACGGTCGCGGACGGTGCAGGGGTGGCTTGTGGCTCGGGAGAGGGGGTCGGGGTGGCCGTTGCGATCGGGACGACCGTCAGCAGGTCTGCTGGATCCCGTGGCTGGATGCGGAACCCGGAGGTGCCGGTGCCGCTCGAATCCCGCTGGCCGACGATCCCGATGAGCGTCAGTCCAATGCCACGAGCCCAGGAGGCGGTGTCGATCCCGGTGGCTGTCCCAACCAGCACCCGGACCGGGCCGCTTCCATCGTCGAGGTCCCAGGCCATGCCACTGGTCAGCGTGGTGACGGAACTGCTGATGACGCCGGTGATCTCCACCAGCTGTCCCTCGAGAGCCTCGGCGATAGATCCCGTCAAGGCATCCATCGCCAGCGGCTCCGTCGCGCTGCCCAGGCTCGTGATCGTGGCGGCGCTGGCTCGGATGGTGCGCTGCGCGTAACGGTCGTCGACGGTCCCGGTGACGCGCAGTCGCTCGCCACGGCCGAAGGCGCCGTCCGAGAGGAGGATGGCGATCCCCGCGGTCGCGTCAACGAGGTAGCCCCCGCCATCGACGAAAGCGCTGGCGGTGAGCGTCACGCCCTCGACCGTCACCGTCGCTCCATCGGGCTGCGAGCGCGCCTCCGCGATGGAGAGCACCGTGGGGGTCGGCACGGGCGTTGCGGTATCCACCGGGGTCGGCACCGGCGTCGGTGTGGCGGTGGCAGTCGCGCTCGGGGTGGGCAGCGGCGAATCGGTGCCAGCCGGGCTCGTGGGATCAGCGGTTGGCTCCGCGGTCGGGCTGGCCGTCGGCTGCTCGCTGCCGGTTGGGCTCGCCGATGGACTCCCGGAGGCGATGGGCGGCGAGCCGCTGTTCTGCGGATCGGGGATGGGCTGGACGACGAAGTCGATCAGGTTGTCATCCGTATCCTGGCTCGATCCCACTGATCCTCCTGGAAGCCGCTCGAGGCTGCTGCCGGCCGCCGGCGCCGGCGCCGGCCGGGTCTCGAGCCAGGAGCTGGTCGCGTTCCCCCAGCCCACCGCGTCGACGGCCGTCGCGGCGCCGATCACGCGCAGCACGACACTGCCGCCCGTGGCGGCCAACCCGTTGGTATAGGCGACATCGGCCAGGCCGGCGAAGATGCCACCCGCGTTCGCGACCAGCAGATGCGCCCCCGCTTGAACGTCCGGAGCTCCGGTCGTCCAGGCCGCCTTGCGACTGACGGTCGCGCCGCTGGCCGTGACGTACACCACCTCCAGCCCTTCGAGCGGCAGCGTGGTCGAGGACGGGTTGTAGAGCTCGATGAATTCGTCCGAGGCGCTCGCGCCGCCCGTCATGACCTCGCTGACCACCAGGTGCGGCACGGCCTCGACCGGGGGCGCGGTCGTGGCGCCGACCTCGTCCGCCAGGGGGACGGCGACGACGTGGTCGATGGCAAGCACCAGCACAACGATGGAGACCAGACCGGCAAGCAGCCGGTGGAGGCCACGCGGAACGGAGCGAACGACGGGCACGGCACACCTCGAATGGCGGGAGGCGCGCAGGTGGCTGCAGGGTGATCCCCTCGGCGTTACCGGCGGCTTAGGCCGTGCTTATCGTTCCCGCGTACAATCGCCGCCCATGTCGAAGAAGAGCGCTGCTCAACAGGACGCCGAGCGCCGGGCCGAGGTGCGTCGGCGCGCACGCCTCCAGGCGCAGGGACGCCTTGACGACGAGGAGCAGGAGGAGGTCGAGGCCGCGCCCGCCCGCCGACCATCGAGCCCGCTCATCGAGCGGCTCTTCCCACCAGCCGCACCGCTTCCCGGCAAGGGCGATCCATTCGCGGAGTTCACCTACAGCGGGCGGCTGCGACCAGTCGTCGCCAGCCTCTGGCTGATTCCCCACAACCTTTTCGCGGGTGCGGGGATGGGGGTCCTGTGGGCCGCGACCTACATCATGGTCGACCAGTACGCCGGGACCACCATCGGCAGCATCGCCTCGTTCGTGTCGTTCGGCGCCCTGGTGGCCGCCGGCTGGATCGGCTGGCAGCGGCCGTGGCTGTACGGTCTTGCCGCCGCCGCCATCGGCTATCTCCTGTACACCCCGTACTTCCTCTACGCGCTCGCCAAGGCGCCCGCGACCGCGCTGCCCATCACGGGTTCACAGGTAGCGCTGGTGCTCGTCACCAATGGCGTGGTGCAGCTCGGAATCGGCGCGCTGGCCGGCTTCTACGGTGGCTACCTGCGCCGACGCCTGGCGGACCCGGCCACGCGCCGGCAGCCCGCCGACCGCCGCCGGCGCTAGCGGACCCTTACCTCGCGGCGTGTGCCGCCGCGGCCGCCTCTGCGGCAGCCATGGCGCCGGCATAGTCGCGCGCGAGCCCGAGCACCTCACCGGTCGAGCGCATCTCGGGACCAAGGTCGGTGTCCACTCCAGGCAATCGCCAGAGTGAGCCGATGGGTGTCTTGACCGCGACCAGCGGCGCATCGATCGCGAGGCCCGGCAGCCAGCCGACCTCCCCCAGGGTCGCGCCCAGTGCACAGCGCACCGCCGCGGCCACCACGTCGCGTCCGGTCGCCTTCGCCACAATCGGCACCGTCCGGCTGGCGCGCGGATTGGCCTCGATCACCACGATCTGCTCCCCGGCCACGATCATCTGCACGTTGAGGATCCCGCGGACGCCGAGGCGCAATGCGATGCGCCCCGCGATCTCCGCCGCCTCCTCCTGAACCCGGCGCGGGATGCGCTGCGGCGGCAGGACTGCGACTGAGTCCCCGGAGTGGACACCGGGAGGGTCGAGCTGCTCCAGGATCCCCGGCACGCACCACTCGGCACCGTCGCTGATCACGTCCACGTCGAGCTCGATCCCGACGACCATCTGGTCGACCCGCAGGGGCCAGCCGATCTCGGTGCCGAGCAGCTTCGTCACGTCGCCCTCGTCACGCAGGACCGCGATCCCCCGCCCGCCGATTACCCATGACGGTCGCACGATGACTGGCAGGCCCAGCTCGCCGATGACCGCGCGCAGCTCCCCCTCCTCGCCCGCCAGCCGGCCGAGCGGTCCTTCGATCCCCAGCTCGTCGAGGAGGACGGCGAATCGCTCCCGGTCCTCGGTCAGCTCGATCGCCTGGGCAGTCAGCCCGGCGATCGGCACATCGGCGTATGCCAGCTCCTTGGCGAGGTCGATGGCGGTCTGCCCGCCGAAGGTGAGCACGACGTGCGGCGGCTCGCCGGTGAGCGCCCGCTCATGGTCGATAACGTCCAGGACGCTCTCTGCATCGAGCGGCTCGAAGTAGAGGCGCGAGCAGGCGTCGTAATCGGTCGAGACGGTCTCCGGGTTGTTGTTGATGACCACTGCGTCGAGACCCAGCTCGCGGATCGCCCATGCGGCCCGCACCGAGCAGTAGTCGAACTCGATCCCCTGCCCGATTCGGATCGGGCCGGAGCCGACCACGATCACGCTGCGCCGCTCGACCGGCGGTGCGACCTCGGCGACCGTGTGCGACGAATAGAAGTACGGCGTCTCCGCCGGGAACTCGCCAGCGCAGGTGTCGACGCGGCGGTAGGCCGGGCGGATCCCCGCTCGGACCCGCGCGCGCCGCACCGCCACAGCCGGTACCCCGGAGAGCGCAGCGATGTCGGCGTCGCCGAAGCCGAGCTGCTTCGCCTCGAGCAGCGGCATCCCGACAAGGCGCCCCTCGGCCTCGACCACTTCGGCCAGCCGCTCGCTGAACCATGGCGCGATCCCGGTGGCGGCACTCAGCCCGGCAGCATCGGTCCAGTCATGACGCAGGAGGGCGACCATCCGCCACAACCGCGTATCGGTCGGTTCGAGAAACGCCCGAAGATCCTCCGGAGGCCGATGCGAGAGGCCCCACTCAGCGTCCTCCCACAGCCATCCCTGCCCACGCGGCTCGAGCGATCGGATCGCCTTGAGCAGCGCCGTCCCGAACTCCCGGTCGATGGCCATCGCCTCGCCGGTCGCCTTCATCTGGATGCCGAGCGAGCGGTCGGCGGTCGGGAACTTGTCGAACGGCCAGCGCGGCAGCTTGACGACGACGTAGTCCACGGCCGGCTCGAAGGCGGCGCTCCCCGATCCGGTGGCCGGATTGGGCAGCTCGTGCAGGCGCTTGCCGAGCGCGATCAGTGCGGCGACGCGCGCAATCGGATACCCGGTGGCCTTCGACGCCAGCGCCGATGAGCGGCTGACCCGTGGATTGACCTCGATGACGCGATAGTCGCCACCATCGGGGCGCACGGCCAGCTGGACGTTGCAGCCGCCCTCCAGTCGCAGCTCGCGAACGATCTTCAGGGCACAGCGCCGGAGCCGTTGGACGAGCGGGTCGGGGAGGGTCTGGATCGGCGCCACCACGATGGAGTCGCCGGTGTGGACCCCCATCGGGTCCAGGTTCTCCATCCCGCAGATAGCGATCGCGGTGTCGGACGCGTCCCGCAGCACCTCGAACTCGATCTCGTACCAGCCGAGCAGGCTGCGCTCGACCAGCACCTGGCCGATGGGGCTCGCCACCAGTCCCGTCGTGAGCCGCACCCGGGCCTCGTCGAGCGTCGATGCGAAGCCGCCCCCACCCCCGCCGAGCGTGAACGCAGGGCGGATGACCACCGGTGCGCCCAGTTCCTCGAAGAATTGCAGGCCATCCTCGACCGTCTCGACCACGGCGCTCTCCGGCACCGGTTCCCCGATCCGCGTCACCAGGTCGCGAAACCCGCCACGGTCCTCCGCCGCCCGCACCGCCGCCAGGGGCGTACCGAGCACCCGCACGCTGAACCGCTCCAGGACGCCGGCATCGTCGAGCGCGACGGCCAGGTTGAGTCCGGTCTGCCCGCCAAGGGTTGGCAGCAGCGCGTCGGGCCGGTGCTCATCGATCACCGCGGCCAGGTGCTCCAGCGTCAGCGGGCAGATCACCACCGTGCCGCCCACGTCGGGATCGGTCATCACCGTTGCGGGATTCGAGTTGACGAGGATCGTCTCGACGCCCTCGCCGCGCAGCGCCAGGCAGGCCTGCACGCCGGCGTAGTCGAACTCCGCCGCCTGACCGATCACGATCGGCCCCGAGCCGATGACAAGGACCTTGCGCGGCATCATGCCGTGGCCGCCTTCACGGCCAGGTCGAACACTCGCGCCGCGTCGATCGGGCCGGGCGCGCCCTCCGGATGGAACTGGACCGATGCGATTCGCCCGGATGCGTGGACCAGCCCTTCGACCGTGCCGTCGTTGAGATCGCGATGGCTGACTCGATAGCCGGCGGCCGCCAGTGCCTCACCGTCGACGACCTCCACTTCGTGGTTATGCGCCCCGATGTCGACGCGGCCCGCCGCCCTCTCCAGCACGGCGTGGTTTCCGCCGTGGTGGCCCACCGCCAGTCGCCGCGTCTCCGCCCCGGCGGCGAGGGCCAGTAGCTGATGGCCGAGACAGATCCCCAGGATTGGCGCGCCGCCCGCGATGGCCTCCCGGGCGAGCTCCCGGGTCGTCGCGATCTGTGGCGTCATGCGTGACGGATCGCCGGGACCGGGCGACAGGACGACCAGCTCGGGGCCGGTGGCCGCCACATCGGCTGCGGTTGCGTCATGGGGCAGCACCACAACCTCCAGACCGCGCTCGGTCAGGGCACGAAGGAGCGACCGCTTCACGCCGAAGTCGACGAGAGTCGCCCGTGCGCGGCGCGTGCCAACCGGCGCGAGCTGGTACGAGGTAGGAGTCGAGACTGCGGCGACATGGTCGACCGCTTCCCAGCCGATGATCTGCCGCGCTTCATCGGTTGCATCGCCATCATCCGAGGCAGGTCGGATGACCGCCTTCCGCGCCGCGCCGCGGCGCAGCTCCAGGGTCAGGGCGCGGGTGTCGATCCCCTCCAGAGCGGGAATGCCCGCCTCGACCAGCAGCTCCTCGAACGATTGGCCCGCTCCGGCTGGCGGCGTCACCAGGCGCGAGACGATCACTGCTCGAGGATGAACCCGATCTGACTCGAGCTCGGCAGCGTCGATCCGGTAGCTGCCGACCATAGGGTGGGTGAGGATCACCATCTGGCCAGCATACGAGGGATCAGTGAGGATTTCGCCCCAGCCGGTGGCCGCGGTCGAGAAGATGAGGTCGCCCTCGGCTGGAGTCGCGGCACCCCGCAGGCGGCCGCGCAACACGGTGCCGCCCTCCAGCGCCAGGATGCCCGGAGACATGAAAAACGACGCCTGCCGCTCGCTGGCGGGTGGCGTCGTCGATTCGCGGGAGAGGCTGGTTCGCATGCATCGCTCCTTTCCGGCATCGCAGTGCCGGTCTTAAAGGACCGATGTGAGTCTAACGCAGCCCATCGCTCGTTCGCGCCTGATGAGCGCGGTACCATCGCCTGCCTGAGGCAGTCCACACGATATGAGGAGTCACGCCATGACCACCCGCGCCGCAACGCTGGCCGATGTGGCCGTCCCAGTGATTGGCGTCGGGGAGGCCGCTCGATGGGTGCGCGCCGCGATCTTGGTTGCGGGCGGCGCGGCGCTGACCGCGCTCTCGGCGCAGATCGTCTGGTACGCGCCGTGGAATCCGCTCGTGCCATATACGTTCCAGACGGCGTCGGTGCTGCTGGTCGGTACGGTCCTCGGCTCGCGGCTCGGTCTCGCCTCGATGCTCCTGTACGTCGCCCTTGGGGCCGCCGGGCTCGGGGTCTTCTCCAACGGTTCTTCCGGGCTGACCACCGATGGTTCACTCAGCGCAACGATCGGCTACCTCGGCGGCTTCGTGCTGGCCGGGGCGCTCGTCGGCTGGCTCGCCGAACACGGCTGGGATCGGTCGCCGGCCTCGACCGTCGGCCTAATGGTGATCGGGAACCTTGTGATCTACGCCGTGGGCGTTCCAGTGCTCATTGCCGTAACCGGCCTGGACTTCGCCACCGCGCTGCGGGTCGGCGCGCTCGACTTTGTCCCGTGGGACCTCATCAAGATCGCCGCCGCGGCGGCGATCCTACCGCTCGCCTGGCGCGCGGTAGGGTCCCCCATCCGCCGGACTTAGCCCTCGCCTTGCCCAGCTTGGCTGTTCGGCTCTCGAATGCCGCGGCCGCGCAGGCCCGGCACGAAGCGCCAGGCCAGCAGGATCAGGATTCCTAGCCCGATCAGCACCGGCAGCCAGACGATGGCGAACCAGATCACTCCATCGCCGACGTTCTGACCGACGTCGACCAGGGCAGCAAACGCGTCCCCGATTGTCTTGCCTGGATCCCAGCGACCGGCAGCCTGCTGCAGCGCGCTCGGGATCAGCGTGACGGTCAGGGTTGACAGGTCCGCCAGCCCGGTCAGCTCCTTGTGCTGCGCCTGGAGCTGCTCGATCTGGCCGCGGACGTCGTCGAGGCGCGACTGCACAGCCAGGATGTCCTCGACCTTGACCGCCTGTCCCAGCAGAAGCCGGTATTGGCTCTCCGAGGCCTGGAAGTTGGCGAGCCTGGCCTCGAGGTCCACCACGGCCGAGGTCACGTCCTGTTCCCGGGTCGCCTCAACCACGACGTCGCCGTCGAATGCACGCAGTCGCGCCAGCGCCTCTTCGAACGTATCGGCCGGGATGCGCAGGGTCAACGTCGCCGGCTCGTCCCGTGTTCCCGCCTGTGACCCGCCCACGTAGCCGCCCAGGTCCAGTGCCATGGCGCGGACCTTGGCGAGGGCGATCGGAACATCGGGAACTTCCAGGCTGATCTCGCCGGTCTTGATGATCCGCTGATCTGCGAGGACGGCCGGCTGCTCGCCGCTCCCGTCACCGCCGAAGCCACTGCCGTTGTCGGCGCCCGGCGCCGGAGCCCCACCGCCTCCCTGTAGGTTGTCACCCACATTCTGAAAGATTCCAGCCGCCTGACCGCAGGCGGTGACCGTGAAGGCAAGGAGCAGGAGGCCTGCCATGACGAGCGATCTGGGGGAGTAGCGGCGCCGGGAGCGGCGATCTGCGGTGTGCATCGGTCCGTCCTCTTGGGATTCGTCGTGCGTGGTCTGCCACAGGGACGCCGCAGCCGACCCGCTCGTTCCCCCTCCAGTACGATCCCCACATGGAAGCTCCTCCCCCGGGAACGCCCGCATCGGCCTACGACCGCGCCTGGCTTCGAGATCACCTCGCCGATGAGCGCCGCAAGGCGAGCCTCCTTGGTGAGATCCGCGAGGCGATCTTCGGCGCGCAGGACGGGCTCGTCAGCACGCTGGCGGTGGTGAGCACGGTCGCGGGGGCATCCGCTGATCGCCTGCCGGTGCTCATCGCAGGGATCGCCACCGGCCTGGCGGGGGTCTTCAGCATGGCCGCCGGCGAGTACATGAGCAGCAAGAGCCAGCGCGAGATCTTCGTGGCGCAGATCGCCGGGGAGCGCGATGAGGTGGCGGAACGCCCAGGCGAGGCCGAGGCCGAGATGGCCTACATGTTCGAGGAGGACGGCCTGCCACGGAGCGTGGCCTCATCGGTCGCGGGCACCATCGCCGCGCATCCCGACGTGCTCCTCAAGACGATGGTCGAGAAGGAGCTGGGGCTCACCGGGGAGCACGCCGAGGGGAGCCCATTCCAGGGTGCGCTCGTGATGGGGGCCAGCTTCGGCCTGGGGGCACTCGTACCGATCCTCGTCTACCTGCTCCTGCCGATCGAGGCCGCGATCTGGGCGGCGGTCGTCGCCAGTGCAGGTGTGTTGTTCGGGATCGGCGTGGTGAAGAGCCGATGGACCCGCCAGGCCTGGCTCCGCTCCGGGCTTGAGATCCTGGCGCTCGGCGCCTTCGCCGGCGTCGCCGGATTCTTCTTCGGCAACCTGTTGCCGACGCTGCTGGGAGTGCCCGCGACGACGCCCTAGGTGACGGTCAGCGTCCCGACCATCCCATAGGCCTCGTGCCCCGGGAAGTGGCAGATGTAGAGGAGCTGGCCGGGGGTGGTGAAGGTGAGTGTCGTCTCGCTCGAGGCCAGCGGCGGAAGGGAAACCTCATTCGGCCGCCCGTCATGGCGTGCCTCCGTCCCCTGTCGGTGCCGCTCATGGAAGGCCGCGTCGCCGATCAGCCACTCGTGGTCGATCGGGTCCTCGTTGACCAGCACGAACGTGATCGGGACGCCGCGCGGGACCGTCAGCGCGCTTGGGTGGAAGTGCGAGTAGTGGATCGTGATCTTGATCCGCTGAGCCGTGTTGGCGGGGGTGCAGCCGGCGGTCAGTCCTGCCAGGACCAGCAGGAGCAGGGCCGCCGACCGCATCCAGAGGTGGCGCATCGGGTCAGCCGGCGAGCGGCCGGCCCCCACTGCCGTTGCGTGCGACCGACGCCAGGAGCCACGCCCCGCCCAACGGGATCGCGAACGAAGCAGCGAGCAGCTTGACCCAGAGCGGATCCCAGCTCGACGGCGCCGGCAGCGGGCCGAAGGGGGCGAAGCCGGCGTCGCGCATGGATGGCTTGCCGGCGCCAGTCGCGTCGATCGCCAGGTCGAAGCGCAGGTCGCCTGCCGCGGCGTCGATCTCGACCTTCGTCAGCCACGCCGACTCGGGGATCCATTCCATCCCCTTGTCGGAACGCAGGTCGGTCAGCAGCTCGGCGCTGGCCGCGTCGCTGTGCGCCAGCCGCAGGCCACCTTCGGCCAGCTTGCTGCCGGGAGCGGGGAGCAGCGCGGGATGGTCATCGGTCAGGAGGTAGACATCGGCCTGGACTGACTCGCCGGCGCTCTTGCCCAGAGCCAGGATCCGAAGCGGGACCCAGGGATTCTTGGTCGGGATGGTGAGGTGGACCGGCGTGCCGTCGCCGACCGCCTGGCCGCGGGCAGCGGCCGCGTCGGCGTCGAAGGAGGCGGCCATGAAGATCGGCGAGCGGTTGGCGTAGAAGTCGAGGACCTCTGGCGCATCAGGCGGGAGCGAGAAGCCGTGCTCCTTGGCCCACACGCCGATCTCGGCACCGCCGCCCTTGAGGATGGTGATGTCGAGCGCGTCGATGCGCACCTGCTGGAGCACGACCGCTCGGGCGAGATCGGCACCCGCGGCCTCGAACGCGAACGGTGAGGGCGGATTCGTCTCACGGACCAGGCGCTGCAATGTCCAGTCGCCGCCACGTACCACGCTGCTCGGGATGCCTGGCAGCGGAATGATGCTGCCGAAGGCGCCGCCGCCACCGGCGAACTCGAAGGCGGTGACGTAGTGCTCGACGCCGTCGTGGTAGCCCGCCAGCGTGGTGGTGCGCAGCAGGTTGACGGCGCCGTTGGGGCCGATCAGTCCGCCGCAGGCCAGGGTCGGCGCGGTGATGGCCAGGGTGAATGCGAGGGCTGCGAGGGGGGCTGCGAGGCGACGCATGGCTGGAGTCCTCTTTCGGTTGCCCGGCAGGACGGACCGGTAGCCCCGAGAGTTCCCTATCGAGCGTCACCCCGTTCGGCGTCGAGCTTGGCGACCAGCGAGCTCTTGGTGACGCTACTCAGGCGCGCGCGGCTGAGTAGGCACCGCGGTGGTCGCACGAAGCGCATAGAGGGTCCGCGCACCTGGCACTCCCTTGAGCTCAACCGCCCCGCGCTCGTCGTAGTCGATCCCGGCGTCCAGGGTGAGATCGCGGGTGGACGAAGTTACCAGTACCTCGCCCGTCCCGGCATGGGCAAGGACGCGGGCCCCGATGTGGACTGCCATCCCACTCAG
The DNA here is from genome assembly GCA_040005815.1 of Chloroflexota bacterium. Taxonomy (GTDB): domain Bacteria; phylum Chloroflexota; class Limnocylindria; order QHBO01; family QHBO01; genus CF-167. Next base: position 1,627 of record JBDTYC010000012.1, on the reverse strand, counting down.
GCCGTTCGAGGTCTGCTCGACCTCGCCGGTGTGGACGGCCGCCCGGACCTGCAAGTCAATGCGCTCGGCGGCCAGTAGCAGGGCGGTAGCAGCCCGAACTGCAGCAACCGGGCTGTTAAATCGGGCGAGGATGCCGTCGCCGGCGGTGTCGATCAGGCTGCCGTTCTGAGTGCTGAGCACCACCTGAACGTTCTCGAAGAACTGCGCCTGCAGCCGGCGCCACGCGGGATCCCCGATTTCGTCGATCAGTGCGGTGGAATCGACGACATCGGCGAAGAGGACCGAGGTCAGGATCCGTGCGGACGACGCCCTGGTGGCCCAGTCCGCGATCCCCTGGAAGTCAATGGTCACGCACGGCTCGTCGCCGACGACCCAGGCGTCGTGGCCGGGCGGGGTGTCGAAGATGTCCCCGGGACTCACCTCGACCTGGGTGCCATCCCGGTCCTCGCATACCCAGCGGCCGCTGACCTGGAAGCCGACGTGGTGGAACTCGCAGCGATCGGTTCCCGCCAGGGGCCGCACGTCCTTGGACCACCGCCAGCTTGGCTCGAGCGTCTCCTGGCCGAAGGTCAACGCCCCGACGGTGATGAGGTCGAGGAAGCCGCTCGAGAATTCACGGTGCTCGTCAGGAGACAAGAAGCTGCGGACGAGACTCCTGCTCATGTCGCGAGTCTACCGGCTGCTCAGCGGAAGAGGCGCTGCTGCTTCGCCAGCTCGATCTTTGTGTCGCGAGCGTCTTCGGCGATCACCGCGCCGACCGGATGAATGGCTCGCGCGACCACGTTGAGCACCTCGCCCTCGACCTGCAGGATGCCGTCGATCACCAGCAGTGGGTTGCGGTGCAGGATCGCGCGGTGGGCGGTGTACACCTGCGGCCGCACGGTGACGTTGATCATCCCGCTCTCGTCCTCGAGCGCGATGAAGACGAAGTTCTTGGCCGTCATCGGATGCTGGATGCTGACCGCCAGACCCGCCAGCCGCACTCGTGACCCGTTGCGCCGCTTGCCGACCTCGCCGACAGGCACCACTCCCCGCTGGGTGAGCCGCTCCCGGAAGAGCTCCGCCGCATGGGCCGTCGGCGAGAGGCCAAGCTCCCGGTAATCGGCCGCCACTCGCTCGGCGAAGGACATCGGCGGCAGCGTCGCCCCGAGCTCGCGCTGCGCGTCGTCGGTGAGGCCCAGCGCGGGACGCGCGGGGTTGGCATCGGCCAGGGTGCTGCGCAGCTGCCAGAGGAGCTCGCGGCGGGGCGCATCGGTCCAGTCAAACGCCCCGATCGCGATCAGCCGCTCGACCACCTGCTCGCCCTGACCCGTGCGCGCCACAAAGTCGCGCACGCCTGTGTATGGACCGATGGCACGCTCGCCCTCGAGCGTCTCGCGCGCCTTCGCGTCGATCCCCTTCACCTGCCGCATCCCCAGTCGCAGGGCGGTTTGGCCGTTGGCCAGCGGTTCGACCTCGTGCTCCCAGCGCGAGCGATTGACGTCCACCGGCAGCACCTTCACGCCATGCCGCTTGGCGTCGCCCACGATCACGGCCGGCGAGTAGAAGCCCATCGGCTGGTTGTTCAGGACGCCGGCGTAGTAGTAGGCGGGGTAGCGCTGCTTGAGCCAGGCGGTGTCGTAGGTGA
>JBDTYC010000011.1:0-16782 GCA_040005815.1 Chloroflexota bacterium | reverse complement strand
CCACCACCGGCGTGGGGAGGATCGGCCCGTCCGGCGTCTCGTTGTAGAGGCTGACATTGCCCGACACGATCGGCACGCCGAGGGCGGTGCAGGCTTCGGCCATGCCGGCCACCGCTTCGGCCAGCTCCCAGTACCCGGCGGGCCGCTCCGGCGATGCAAAGTTAAGGCAGTTGGTGATCCCGATCGGCGTGGCTCCGCTGCACGCCACGTTGAGCGCGCCCTCGACCACCGCCGCCACGCCCGCCAAACGCGGATCGAGCGCGCCGAGGCGTCCCGGTCCGTCCAGCGACAGGGCCAGTGCTCGGCGGGTGCCCTTGATCCGCAGCAGCGCCGCGTCGCCGGCCCCCGGGCCGACGAGCGTGTTCGTCCCGTTCATGTGGTCGTAGCGCCGCCAGATTGGCTTGCGGCTGCGTACGTTTGGGCTGGCCAGCAGCTCCAGCAGCGTTGCGGCGGTCGGCGCCTCGGCTGCCAGGTCGTCGAACCGCTCGGCCCGGCGCAGCGCGAGGTCGGCCGGCGGGGCACCCGGCGGGGTGTAGCGCGGCGCGTCGTCGGCGAGGGCGCGACCCGGGACCTCGCACACCGCGCTCCCGCCCGCCGTCGCACGAACCACTGGCTCGGCGATGACCCGCCCGATAACGACGGCATGCAGCTCGTAACGTTCGAAGACGGCCTGCACCCCAGCCTCTTCCCCCGAGCGAACGACGAGCAGCATCCGCTCCTGGGACTCGCTGAGCATCACCTCGTAGGGGCTCATCCCCGGTTCGCGGCGCGGGACCAGGTCGAGGTCGACTTCGGCGCCGCAGCCGCCACGCGCCGACAGCTCGGCGAGGGCGCAGGTCAGTCCGGCGGCGCCCAGGTCCTGCATCGCGATCACCGCCTCGGATCCCGACAGCTCCAGGCATGCCTCCATCAGCAGCTTCTCGAGAAAAGGGTTGCCGACCTGGACCGCCGGACGCCGCTCGTCGCGATCCTCACCGAGCGTGGACGATGCGAAGCTAGCGCCCTGGATGCCGTCCCTTCCGGTCGAGGCACCGACCAGCAAGAGCGCGTTGCCGGGGCCGGCCGCGCGGGCCAGGGTGATCTCGTCGTGCCGGGCAATCCCGACGCACATCGCGTTCACCAGCGGGTTGCCGCTGTAGGAGGCATCGAAGCCGACCTCTCCGCCGACATCTGGGATCCCGATGCAGTTGCCGTAGCCCGCGATCCCGGCCACCACACCCCCCAGCAGGTAGCGGTTCCGGGTGGCCGCCGCGGCATCGGTCCTGCCGGTCGAATCCTCCGACGGATCGAGCGGCCCGAAGCGAAGCGAGTTGAGGAGGGCGATCGGCCTGGCGCCCATGGTGAAGATGTCGCGAATGATGCCGCCGACGCCGGTGGCAGCACCCTGGTACGGCTCCACCGCGCTCGGATGGTTATGCGACTCGACCTTGAAGACGACCGCCAGCCCGTTGCCGATGTCCAGCACCCCGGCGTTCTCCCCTGGGCCGACCAGGACCCGGTCGCCGCGCGAAGGGAGGCCGCCCAGCAGCGGGCGCGAGTGCTTGTAGGCGCAGTGCTCGCTCCACATCGCGCCGAACATGCCGAGCTCCACCGCATTCGGCTCCCGGCGCAGGGCGCCGACCACGAGCCCGTATTCGGCCTCGGTCAGCCCGTGACGCGCCACGGGCGCCTCGATGCTCACCCGCTGTGGCTCACCCTCGACAGTCAGGCTCGCCATAGGCGCGTCAAGGTGCCGATGACGACGATCAGCCCGGCCAGCATGAAGATGATCCCGCCGGGCGACAGCCCGCCTAGCACGGAGATGACGTCGCCCCCCAGTCCGCCGACCAGCTCAACCACCAGGAAGAGGGCGACCAGGCCCAGCGCCCAGGCCAGCGCGATGAGCAGCCCCACTCGCTGGAGCGTGCCCGGGGCAGCGCGCAGCATCCCGACAAGCGCCAGCGCCACCAGGGCGAGCACCAGCATCGGGACCGGAGCGGCGAGCCCGAAGTAGCTCGTCTTGAGGACCGAGCCCGGGGGGTAGCCAAGCCAGAAGGCGAGGCCATATCCACCGGGAGCGCCGTAGGCGCGATCCCAGAGAGAGGCGCCTCCGAATGCGAACGGCAGCAGCCACCCGGCGGCCATGCCAGCCGCCCCGATCAGCAGCACGACCGGGCCGAGGATCGCGCGGCGGGGAGCCCCGCTGGTCGGCGCCGCCGGTTGCGCTGCCGGGCCCGCATCATCTTGGCGCAGGTTGGCGCCGCAGTTCTGGCAGAAGACCACCCCCGCGCGGTTGTGGGTGCCACAGCGCGGGCACGCCTGCGTCCCCTCTGGCGGGGAGGGGCGTTCTACCGCCGCCGGCGCGCCGGGTGCCATGAGCCGCTGGCCACAGGCGCGGCAGAAGGCGATCCCGGGGCGGTTGTCGGTGCCGCAGCGTGGGCACCTGGTTCCCTCGCTGAGCGGGGTCGCCGGGACGGGATGGGCGGGGATCAGGTCCGGATTCGGCGTTGGCGGCTCGGGCGGGACGACCCAGGCCTCCGCCTCGCTCGGCGTATGCCCGGGCTCCGCCGGCTGGGTGCTCTCGACCGCCGGCTCGGTGGGCTGTTCGGCCGCCGCGTCGCTGGCGTCCCGCTCGTCATCCGACATCGGGCGATGGACCTCCGTCAGGACCGCCTTGGAGGGTTCGAATCATAGCCGACGCTCCGCAGCGGCCGGCTGCATGACGAGCCACTTGTCGAGGGCGCGCAGGATCCGTAGGCCGTCGGTGCCACCGACCTCCGCCTCCGCCGCTCGCTCGGGATGCGGCATCAGCCCGAGCACGTTGCCACGCTCGTTGACAATCCCGGCGATCGAGCGCAGCGAGCCGTTGGGATTCGCGTCGGGGGTCACGCTGCCGTACGCATCGGCGTAGCGCAGGACGACCCGACCAGAGGACTCGAGCTCGTCGATCACGGCGGCGTCGGCGTAGTAGCGGCCCTCGCCGTGGGAGATCGGCAGGCGGATCGTCTCGCCGGCGATCAGCTCGCCAAGCCACGGGCCGGCGGCAGCCTCGACCCGCAGCGTCTGCCAGTCGCAGCGGAATTCGAGGTGGTTGTTGCGCAGCAGGACGCCAGGCAGGATCCCCGCCTCGGTGAGGATCTGGAAGCCGTTGCACGAGCCGAGGACCGGGCCGCCTGCCGCCGCAAATGCCTCCACCGCGCGCATCACCGGGGAGAAGCGGGCGATCGCCCCGGTGCGCAGATGGTCGCCGTGAGCGAAGCCGCCGGGGAGGACGACGGCGTCGGCGTCGCCCAGGTCGACGTCGGTGTGCCACACCAGTCGCACGTCCCAACCGACGAGCCCGGCGACATGCGCGAAGTCCCGGTCGCTCCAGGTACCCGGGAAGACGAGGACGGCGACGCGCGGGGAGCGACTCACGAGCTGACCGCTACGCTGGCGGTCTCGTCGGCGCTCAGCTCCCAGTCGGCGGTCTCCATCACCGGGTTGGCCAGCAGCCTGCTGCACATCAGCGCCACGGCGGCCTCCGCGGTGGCGCGATCCGCCGCAACGAAGGCGAGCCGCAACAGCTTGCCCGCACGAACGTCGCCGACATCGAACCCGAGGGAGCGGAGGCCACCGGCAATCGTCTGCCCCTCCGGGTCGGCGAGTCCCGACCGCAGCCGGACGTGGACCTCCGCCAGCCATCGCATCAGGTTGAAGCCTCTCGAGCAGTCCAGGCGCTGCCCGTGAGTCGCTCGTACGCAGTTGCGTATCGCTCCCGGGTCCCCTCGATGACCTCTTCCGGGAGGCGAGGAGCGGGAGGCTCGCGATCCCATTCTGAGCCGGCGACGAAGTCGCGAACGTATTGCTTGTCAAACGACGGCGGGCTGGCGCCGGGCTCGTACAACGCGGCGTCCCAAAAGCGCGACGAGTCAGGGGTGAGCAGCTCGTCGATGAGCGCCACCCGCCCGTCGATCCACCCAAACTCGAACTTGGTGTCGGCCAGGATGAGCCCGACTGCCGCCGCGCGCTCCGCCCCCGCCCGGTACAGCGCCAGCGACCGCTCCTCGATCTCGCGCGCCAGCTCAGCGCCGACCATCGCGGCCAGCTGCTCGCGGGTGATGTTCTCGTCGTGCCCGACCTCGGCCTTGGTGGAGGGGGTGAAGATCGGCTCAGGCAGGCGATCGGCCTCGCGCAGTCCACCCGGCAGCCGATGCCCGCCAACCGTGCCGCTGCCGCGATACTCCGCCCAGCCCGACCCCGCCAGGTAGCCGCGGACGACGCATTCGGCGTCGATTCGCTGGGCACGGCGAGCGAGGGTGACGCGTCCCTTGAGCTCTGTGCCGCGGGCCGCCGGTGGGAGCTGGTCGGCATCGGTCGAGAGGAAGTGGGTGGCGCCGAGAGACTGCAGCTCACCGAACCAGAAGGCGGAGAGGGCGGTCAGCAGCCGCCCCTTGTCGGGGATCGGCTGGTCGAAGACCACGTCGAAGGCGGAGAGGCGATCGGTCGCAACCAGCAGGATGCGGTCGTCGTCCACGGCGTAGGTCTCGCGCACCTTGCCCCGATGGACCAGTGTCAAGCCGGGAATCTGCGATTCGGTGAGGGTCATGGGAGGTCCTCCGTGGAGCCTTCGGTGGGGTCAAGCAGCGATTTCGGGGGCCTCGGCTCGAGGCCGAGGCGTCGGCGGATGAAGTCCTCCACGTTGTCGAGCAGCGCGAGGACCACAAGGATCAGGAGGGTGCCGATCAGGGCCAGGGCCAGCAGCCCGGCTCCTGCGGCCATGCCGATGGCGGCCACCGCCCAGAGCGAGGCGGCCGTGGTCAGCCCCCTGATGTTGCCGCGGTACTGCAGGATCGTGCCGGCCCCGATGAAGCCGATGCCGGAGACGATCTGGGCGGCGATCCTGGTCGGGTCGACGCTGGATCCGGCGAAGCCGTAGGCCGAGATGATGGTGAAGAAGGCCGAGCCGAGCGCCACCAGCGAGTGGGTGCGGAAACCTGCCGGCTGGCGATGCAGCTCCCGCTCGAAACCGATCGCCGCACCCAGGACGAGACCAACGGCCAGGCGACCGGCCAGCTCGAGTTCGAGGTTGAGGCCGAGTTCGGGGGTCAGACGCCCACCTCCTGCGTCCCTGGCGCCGCGGCCTCACGATCCGCCCCCAACTCCAGCGACCACCACGTCGAGACCCAGACGTGCAGCGCTCCCAAGGCCAGCGTGACGGCCAGCCAGATCGCCACGAAGCCTACCAGCAGGAGGAGCGCCGGCGGGCTGACGAGCTGCCCGGTGGCCAGGTCGGCACCGATGGGCGCCCACAGCACACGCAGCAGGGCGACGGCGAGCGCGACCGCAAGCAGGTCGGCCAGGAACGAGGCCAGCGCCAGGCCCAGCCGGCGCAGCGGGTGCGCTGCGAGGTCCCGCAGCGCCGACCTCAAGGCATCGCCCGACGGCAGGGCAGCAGGCCCAACGGCTTTCCGGATCGCGACCGCGCCCAGCGCCTGGCCGAGCCAGACAATGACGGCCAGCGCCACGAGCAGCGGGCCAAGGCGGACGGCGATGCGCGCCGCCAGCGGGACCCCCAGGTCGGGCGCTCCGAACTCGCCGGGCGCGACCGCGGCGATGCCGCTGATGAGCGCGGCCGCCACGGCCACGGCCGGGAGGACCGCGACGAGCATGACGCTGAAGGAGGCCTCGAGCTCCTGCGTCATGGTGCGCCGTGGGGTGCCGAGTCCGGCTGCCCGCAGCAGGGACGCCTCGGCAAAGGCCGCCAGCAGGCAGGCGATCAGAACGCCAAGGGCCGCAACCGTGGCGATCAGGAGCACGTTGAGCGGGAAGAGGTCGGAGCTGAAGAGGCTTGCCCCGAGGAAGGCGAGGTCGCTGGTTCGCGGGGCGGCCGCCACCGTGAGCACCAGCGGCAGCCAGGCTAGGTAGGTCAGCGCCGCGAGCGCGCCGGGGAGCCACAGGTCACCACGATCCGCTGCGATCCGCGCCGCCGCGCCGGCGTTGCGCAACCAGCCGCCGGAGCAGCTCATGGCGCAGGACCCTCGGCACCATCCAGCCCGAGTGCGGCATAGGTGGCCTCGATCCCGTCGAGGTGCGGCTGCAGCGTCATCGCCCCTTCCACCTCGTCGCTGGTGAGCCAGCGGCCAACCTGTGGATCTGCTGCGAGCTCGGCGCGGAAGGTGGTCGTGCCGGACCAGGCGCGCTTCGCGGCGCCCTGCACCAGCCGGTAGGCCTCCTGGCGATCGACTCCCTTCGCGATCATCGCCAGCATCAGCGCCTCGGAATGGACCATCCCCCCGAGCAGGTCGAGGTTGCTGGTCATCCGTGCGGCATCGATCTCGAGGCCCGCGAGCAGCGCGGTCATCGATCGCGTTGCATAGCCCGCCACGCCCAGCGCTCGCTCGAAGACGAAGCGCTCCGCGCTCGAGTGGCTGATGTCGCGCTCATGCCAGAGGGCCATGTTCTCCAACCCGACCAGAGCATCGGCGCGCAGCAGGCGGGCGAAGCCGGTGATCCGCTCCGCGAGCACCGGGTTGCGCTTGTGGGGCATGGCGCTGCTCCCCTGCTGGCCGGCCCCGAAGGGCTCGAACGCTTCGCCGACCTCGGTTCGCTGCAGGTGCCTTACCTCGACCGCTATCCGTTCCAGCGTCCCGCCCAGGATCGCCAGCGAGGCCAGCAGCTCCGCGTGCCGGTCGCGACTCACCACCTGGGTCGACGCGGGGTCGATGCCCAGTCCGAGCGAACGACACACGAACGCCTCCACCTCGGCGCTGACGTGGGCGTGGGTCCCCACCGCGCCGGAGATCTTCCCCACCGCGATGCCCTCACGGGCTCGAGACAGCCGCGCCTGGTCGCGCTGTACCTCCGCCAGCCAGCCGGCGGCCTTGAAGCCGAAGGTGATCGGCTCGGCGTGGATCCCGTGGCTGCGGCCGACCATCGCTGTTGAGCGATGCGTGAGAGCCATCCGCCGCAGCTCGTCCGCCAGCCTGGCCAGCTCTTCCCCGACGAAGCCGCTCGCATCGCGGAGCACGACCGCGGTGGCGGTGTCGAGCACGTCCGAGCTCGTCAGTCCGTGATGGAGCCAGCGCCCCTCGGGTCCCAGCCGCTCGGTGACGGAGCGGAGGAAGGCGATCACGTCGTGTTGCGACTCCTGCTCGATCTCGGCGGCACGCGTCCGGTCCACGTTCCCGGTCCCGGCCCGGATTTTCTCCCAGTCGTCATCGGGGACCAGCCCGGCCCCGTGTCTGGCCTCAACCGCCAGCAACTCGACCCGCAGCCAGAGGTCCAGCTTGTGCTGCTCGCTGAAGAGCTCGCGCAGCTCCGGCAGCGCGTAGCGGTCGATCATCTGGGATCAATGCCCAGCTCGGCCGCATCCGCCAACCTGCGGCGCATGGCGTCGACCTGCGCCGCCAGCACTGGATCGCCCAGCGCCAGGATTCGAGCAGCCAGGTGCGCCCCATTCTTTGCTCCGGCCGAGCCGATGGCGACCGCCGCAACCGGCACCCCGGGCGGCATCTGCACGATGCTGTACAGCGCATCGGCCCCACCCAGCGCGCCTCCGTCGAGCGGCACGCCGATGACCGGCCGTGCGGTCAGCGAGGCGAGCACGCCGGGGAGGTGCGCGGCCATCCCCGCCGCCCCGATGAAGATGCGCACGCCACGCGCCTCGGCGTCCTGGACGTACGTGCCAAGCGCATGCGGCTGACGATGGGCGCTGATGACACTGGCCTCCCAGCCGATGCCGTATTCGTCGAGGACATCGAAGCAGCCTTTGAGGGGAGGCAGGTCTGAACGGGAGCCGCAGATCACGGCAACCAGGGGGGTGGAGGTCATCGGTCCTAGGATATCTCGCAGGCGACCGGCCGTCGGCCGAGCGCGGGCAAGTCTGGAGGAGTCCGATGTCGAAGAGGTCCGCCCCACGGCCGGCGAGCCATCACGCGGTGAACAGGCAGTTCTTCGACGAGGCGCCGCTCGGCGCGCGGATCGCCGACCGCGTCACCGGCTTCCTGGGCAGCTGGCGCTTCCTGATCCTGCAGACGGTGCTGGTCGGCCTCTGGCTCGCCGGGAACGCCTACCTCTTGACGAAACCATTCGAACCCTATCCCTTCATCCTCCTCAACCTCGCGTTCTCAACCCAGGCCGCCTACGCGGCCCCGCTCATCCTGCTGGCCGGCAACCGCTCGGCGCAGCGCGACCGGTTGACGCTCGAGCATGCGGCGGAGGAGACCGACGTCGCCGAGAAGCAGAACGAGCGGCTCCTGGGCGGCAACACGGAGATCCTCAAGCACGTCGAGGCGGTCGAGGAGCGGATCCTGCAGCTCGAGCAGCGGATCGTGGCGGCCTTCAAGCACGCCGGTTAGACCTCGCGGATGCCGATGTCGGAGCGATGCTGCCCGCCCTCGAGCTGCACCTCGGCGACGCCGCGGTAGGCGACCTCGCGCGCCGCTGCGAAGTCGTCGCCGATTCCGACGATGGTGATGACGCGCCCTCCGGTTGACCGGTAATTGCCGTTCCCAACGCGCTGCGTCCCGGCGTGGAAGCGGAGCAGCGGTCCACCGTCCTCGGCCCCCGTGGGCTCGGCCCCGAGCAGGTCCCGCCCGTTGACAGGGGCCGACGGATAGCCTTCTGCCGCGATCACCACCCCGACCGCCGACCGGCCATCGAGCGCCACGGCCCCCTGCATCGCGGCCCGGTCGCCGGTGGCCGTCGCCAGGAGCGCCTGGGAGAGACTGCCGTCCAGGAGCGGCAGCAGGGCCTGCGCCTCGGGGTCGCCGAAGCGGGCGTTGAACTCGAGGACCATCGGCCCGGCATCGGTCAGCATCAGGCCCGCGTAGAGGACGCCGCGGTACGGGGTGCCGTCACGCGCCATGCGCCATGCGATCGGCTCGAAGATGGTCGCCACCGCCTCCTCGACCTGCGACCATCCGAACCATGGGACCGGTGCATAGGCGCCCATCCCGCCGGTGTTCGGTCCCTCGTCGCGGTCCAGCAGCCGCTTGTGGTCGCAGGCGGCACCCAGCGGGACGACCGACTCGTCGCTGACCAGCGCGAAGACGGAGACCTCGCGGCCGGTGAGGCGCTCCTCGAGCAGGAGGGACGATCCAGCTGGTGCGTCCCGCAGGAGCTCCCGGATGGCGTCCGCGGCGGCGGCGTGGCTGTCGGGCACGACCACGCCCTTGCCTGCGGCAAGCCAATCGGCCTTGACCACCGGTGGCTCGACACTCTGCCGCGCATGGGCCAGCGCGGCATCGAGGTCGTCGAAGACCTTGCTCGCCCCGGTCGGCACACCGGCACGGCGCAGCTGCTCCTTGGCGAATGCCTTGCTCGACTCGAGCCGCGCCGCCGCCCGGCTCGGGCCGAAGGTTGGGACGGAGGCGGTGCGGAGCGCGTCCGCCACGCCCGCCGCAAGCGGTGCCTCCGGCCCGATCACGACGAGGTCGTACCGTTCCCGGGCCGCGTATCGCGCGACCGCGAGTGGGTCGAGGATGTCGAGTCCCCCCACCGTCTCGGCCACCGCTGGCGTCCCGCCATTGCCGGGCGCGATCCGCAGCCGGCCCACCCCGCCGTCACGGGCCAGTCGCCAGGCGAGTGCGTGTTCGCGCGCCCCGGAGCCGAGGACGAGGACGTCCACGCCGCTAGGGAGCGGGGCTGGGCGAAGGCTCCACGCTGGCGCCGGTCAGCTCGGCCAGCCGCTGGAGAATCGGCTCGAGCTCGTCGAGTCGCTGCTGGTAGGTCCCCAGGTCCCCGGCGGCGAGCGCTGTCTGCGCCTCGGAGTAGAGGCGCTGCGCCTCGGCCACCAGCCCGGTCACGTCCCCAGGGAGACCCCCGCCTCCATCCGGCGGTGGAGGCACGGCCTCACCCAGGACCTGCTCGATCGCTCCCTGCAGGTCCTCGGCGAAGGCGACGCGGTCGTTGCTGACCATGATCAGCCGCACGAACTCGGGGAACGGCGCGCCCGAGGCCTGGAGGAAGACCGGTTCGACGTAGAGGAGGCCGTTCTCGCCGATGGGCAGCACCAGCAGGTTGCCTCGGATGACCGACGAGCCGGAGCGATCCCAGAGGCTGAACTGCGCGCTGATCGCGTCGTCCTGGTCGATGCGCGCCTCCACCAGCGCCGGTCCATCGGTCGAGGTGTCGTTCGGGAAGTGGAATGCGATGCGCTCCCCGTACACGCCGGGGTCCATCCGCGCCGCCGTCCAGGCGATCATGTTCGGCCGCTGCTCGGGGACCAGTGGCTGGATCAGGACGAACTCGGCCTTCTCCTCGCCGGGAATCCGCATGATCACGTAATACGGCTCCATCGGCCGCCCGTTGCCTGCCACCACGTCCTCGGGGATGGCCCAGCGGTCGTCCTGGTTGTAGAAGACGGTTGCGCCGTTGTCGGTCGCCGGCAGGTGGTAGAGGCGGTACATCTGGTTCTGCGCGACAAACAGGTCCTCGGGGTAGCGCAAATGGACCTGGAGCTCGGGCTGCATCGCCGCGAGCGGCTCGAAGAGGCCGGGGAAGATCTTCGACCAGGCCGCGACAATCGGCTCCTTTGGATCGGTGATGTAGAAGTGGACCGTTCCGTCGTAGGCGTCCACCACGACCTTGACGCTGTTGCGCACGTAGTTCGCCCCAGGGAACGGACTGTCGTCGCCGAGCGGCTGCGCGTTCGGGTATCTATCCGTCAGGGTGTAGGCGTCCCACACCCACAGCAGTCGGCCGTCGGCGCTGACGATGTAGGGATCATGGTCATAGGCAAGGAAGGGGGCCAGCTCAGGCACCCGCTCGGTGATTGCCCGCCGGAACAGGATCTGCGACTTGGACGTGAGCTGGTTGCTGATCAGCATGTTCAGGTCGCCGAAGCGCAGTGCGAAGAGGGCACGGCTGATCAGGTTGTCGATCGCGACCCCGGTCGTCCCATGCCAGACCGTGGTCGCTCCGGCCTCGTTCGACTCGCCGAGCGGATAGTCGAACTCTTCGGTATCGGTGCCGGTGATGACGTAGGTGTCTGTCTCCTCGCCGAAGTAGATGCGCGGCTCCTCGACCGGCAGCCTCGCTTCCCGGTTGATGCCGCTCACCAGGTAGTCGGGCTGGCCCTGGTCGGTCACCGCGTCAACCGGCACCGCCGTGATTCCGTAGCCGTGGGTGTAGACCAGCCGCTCGTTGGTCCACGTCTTGGCATCCTCGGCCAGCTTGTCGACGTCGAGCTCGCGGGCGCTCAGCATGAGCTGGCGCTGATCCCCGTCGATCGTGTAGCGATCGATGTCGACGTCCTTGAAGTCGTAGTAGCGGCGCAGGATCTGATCCTGCCCGAAGGTGGTCAGCAGCGGCCGGTAGTCCCACAGCCGCAGGTTGTCGATGGTGGCCGCATCCTGCTGGAAGACCGCGTCCGTGAGCGGCTGCTCCCCCGTGAAGCTCCGTTGCTCGATCGTGTCGAGGTCGAAGGCCGCGCGGGTCGAGGCCAGGTGCTTCGCGATGTACGGTCGCTCGACGTTCAGCTCATTCGGGTTGACCTGGAAGTTCTGCACGTAGGCGGGGAAGAGCGCGCCGACCACGATCGAGAGTCCGAACCAGGCGCCGCCAGCCAGGACCAGTGCCCACAGCGTGCGGAACCAGATGTTGAGCAGCAGCAGCGTTGCGGAGGCCAGCGCGACGAAGGTGATGATCACGTAGGCAGGCAGCTGCGCGTTCATGTCCGTGTAGGTGGCCGCCTGGATCGCGTCGTATCCGCTCGGCGAGTAGGAGAGCTCCGGGATGTCGAGCTGGTAGCCGGCCGCGATCAGCACCAGCAGGAGGGCCCCGATGATCGACAGATGCGCCCGCACCGACGTCGTGAGGCGGAACTGCCAGCGCATCGCCCCGGCCGCGTAGGCCCCCAGGCTGAGCACCAGGATCCCGATCAGGCTGGCGATCCCCCACCCCTGCAGGAAGCGCAGGAACGGGAGGTCGAAGACGTAGAAGCCGATGTCACGGTGGAAGTTCGGGTCGACAGCGCCGAAGTCGCCGCCGTTGAGCCAGAGCAGGACCGTCTCCCAGCTACCGCTCCACGATCCTGCCGAGATGAGCGCCAGCAGCAGCCCCAGGCCGATCAGCCCCAGGGTGACGGCTCGCGAAACATCGGGAATCTCGAACTGGCCGATGCGCCGGATCGGCGTCTGTGGGGCGATGCGCCGGGCAAGCAGGATGCTGGCGATGGCCGGCAGCGCGAAGGCGAGGAATCCGAGAACGAAGAGGATGACCTGCGACCAGAGACGGGTGGTCAGCACGCTCGTGCGGTCCAGGGCGTCGTACCACATCAGGTCGGTGATCAGGTTGACGACGCTGCCCAGGAAGCCAAACACGAAGAGCGCCGCCACGGCGATGCCGATCAGGAGTCCCCAGCGCGGTGGACCTCCAGTGCCCCGCGGCCGCAGGACACGCGGCCGGCCGGGTCGGAACGTAGTTGGCCCCTCCTCCTGCTCGGCCGACTGTTCATGTCCGTTGCCGCCGCTCCGCCCGGCTGGGCGAGAGGGGATCGGCCGGCCCTCGCGGCGGGCGTCCTCCTCCGCTTGGCGGCGCTGCAACTCCTCGAGGAGCTTGTCGAACCAGCTGGACATCTCCGGCCATCGTAGTCGGGATCATCCCTCCCGGTGTGTGACGTAGCTCCCGCCGCCTGCTCCAGCGCGATGTCGGCGACGCGCCACTCACCGTCGGTGACGGTGGCCGGCACGCTTCGTTCTTCTAGGACCTACTCCCACTCGATGGTGGCTGGCGGCTTGCTGCTGATGTCGTATACGACGCGGTTGACGCCCGCCACCTCGTTCACGATCCGCGAGCTGATCTTCGCCAGCAGGTCGTACGGCAGGCGCGCCCAGTCGGCGGTCATTCCGTCGTCGCTGGTCACCGCGCGGATGGCGACCACGTTGGCGTAGGTCCGGAAGTCGCCCATCACCCCCACCGATTTGACCGGGGTCAGGATCGCAAAGGACTGCCACAGGGACCGATACAGCCCGGCGGACTTGATCTCGTCGATCACGATCCAGTCCGCCTCGCGCAGCGTCTCCAGCCGGTCCGCGGTCACCTCGCCGATGATCCGGATGGCAAGCCCCGGGCCGGGGAATGGCTGGCGCAGGACCATCGCCTCCGGAAGGCCCAGCTCCACACCCACGTTGCGCACCTCGTCCTTGAACAGGTAGCGCAGCGGCTCGATCAGGCTAAAGCGCAGGTCGGCCGGCAGGCCGCCGACGTTGTGGTGGGTCTTGATCTTGGCCGCCGTCTTCGTCTCGGCGGTCTTCGACTCGATGACATCGGGGTAGAGGGTGCCCTGCGTCAGGAAGTCGATCTGCCCAAGCTTGGCCGCCTCCTCTTCGAAGACCCGGATGAACTCGTCGCCGATGATGCGGCGCTTCTCCTCGGGATCCTCGACCCCCGCCAGCCGCCGCAGGAACCGCTGGCGTGCGTCGACCATGACCAGCTGCATGCCGAGGTTCTCGGCGAAGGTCGCGCGAAGCAGATCGGACTCGCGCTTCCGCATCAGGCCGTGGTCGACGTAGATGCAGGTCAGCTGGTCGCCGATCGCCTGGTGGACGAGCGTCGCCGCGACCGCGGAGTCGACGCCGCCGGAGAGAGCGCAGATCACCTTGCCGTCGCCAACCCGCTCGCGGATCCCCGCCACCGTCGTCTCGACGAAGCCCGCCGGCGTCCAGGTCTGGCGCGCGCCGGCGATCCCGACCACGAAGTTGCGCAGGATCTCCCGCCCCGCCGGCGTGTGGACAACCTCGGGGTGGAACTGGATCCCGTACAGGCCGCGAGCCGAATCGGCCAGCCCAGCGAAGGCGCTCGTCTCTGTCTCGGCGGTGGTCACGAAGCCGGCCGGCGGACGGACGATCCGATCGCCGTGGCTCATCCAGACCGGCTGCTGCCGGTCGAGGCCCCGGAAGAGGCCGTCCTCGCTCGTGATCTGGACCGATGCCGGCCCGTACTCGCGCTTCGTGCTGGCGGCCACCTCGCCGCCGAGCTGATGGGCCATCAGCTGCAGCCCATAGCAGATGCCAAGGACCGGGATGCCGCCGGCCCAGATGGCCGGGTCCGGGTGCGGCGCGCCCTCGTCGTAGACCGATGACGGACCCCCGGAGAGGATGATCGCCTTCGGTGCGCGCCGCTCGATCTCAGCCCACGGCGTGTCGTGGGGGAGGAGCTCGCTATAGACGTTCAGCTCGCGCACCCGGCGGGCGATCAGCTGGGCGAACTGGCTCCCGAAGTCGAGGATGACGACGGTGTCTGGCTCTGACGGGGTGTCCGCAGCGCGCTGCGGTGGCGGAGCGTGGAGCGCCTGTTCGAGGTAGGCCTCGACCTCGGCGTCATCAGGTGCAAGGACGCGGTGACCGGCGTTGGCAGCCTCGCCGTGGACGGTCCGCCCCCGGGTCTGCGGCGATGATGGCTCGTCCGGCAAATGATCCCTCCCTAGCTCGTCAGGTCCGCTATTCCTTGCCGGCCAGCTGCCATGACTTTCCCTCTGTGGCGATCGACGGGGCGATCACCATCTCAACATGGTGCATCTCGCGGATCGTGCGTGCGCCGAGCGACGCCATCGACTGACGCAGCGCGCCAACCAGGTTCTGCGTGCCGTGCGTGGTATGGGCGGGGCCGAAGAGAATCTGCTCGAGCGGCAGGCGATCTCCGATCTTGATCCGTGTCCCGCGCGGAAGGGTCGGCGACGGGGCCGCCATCCCCCAGTTGAAGCCGCGGCCGGGCGCCTCGAGGGCCCCGGCGAAGGGCGAGCCGAGCATCACCGCATCGGCTCCACTGGCGATCGCCTTGGCGATATCGCCGCCCGTCCTCATGCCGCCGTCGGTGATGACCGGGACGTATAGGCCCGTTTCACGCTCGAATCGGTCGCGGGCGGCGGCCACCTCGAGGGTGGCGCTCACCTGTGGAACGCCGATGCCCAGCACCTCACGGGTCGTGCAGGCCGCTCCGGGTCCCACCCCGACGAGGATCGCTGCGGCGCCCTGGTGCATCAGCTGGTACGCGGCCTCACCGCTGACCGTGTTGCCGACAAGGACCGGCATCTTCAGGGCCCCGGTCAGGTCTGAGAGCGACAGGACGCGGCCACCGGTCGAGATGTGCTGCGCGCTGGAGACTTGTGACTGGACCAGGAACAGCTCCGCGCCGGCCTCGGCCGCGACTTCGGCGTGGTGCCAGGCGGATCCGGGTGTCGTGGCGACGGCGGCGATGCCGCCCTGGGCCCTGACCCGGGTGATGAGAGCGGTGATCAGCTCGTCGCGGATCGGCGCGCCGTAGGCGTCCGCCAGCAGTTCCGCCGCCTGCTGGTTGGTGGCCGCCCCAGCGACCTGCTCGATGATCGGACTCGCGTCCTCATAGCGGGTGTAGAGGCCCTCGAGGTTGATGAAGGCGAGGCCGCCATGGCGGCTCATGCGAGAGGCAAAATCGGCATCAGCGACGGCGTCCATGGCCGATGCGATGAACGGGATCTCGAGCCGATGTCCGCCGACCTCGGTGGTAAGGTCGATCTCGGCGGGGTCGACCGTGATGGCACCCGGCACCAGCGCCACCTCGTCGAATCCGTACGCACGCCGCAGCCGGGTCGAGGTCGCGTCTGGAGAAAGAATGGCCGGGTCGATCAACAACGCCTCCGCAGGGTGTCGACTGAGTATAGGGTCCCGACCGTCACGGAATCCGCCAGCGAATCGCATCGAGGAAGCCGAGGAAGGCCGATCGCGTAGCGTCGCTCGGATCGCGCCCGCAGGTGAAGAGGACGTCCACCCGCTGCGGTGTGACCGTCACGTAGTAGGCCGAGCGCTCGGTGAAGTCTGTCCCCTCGCAGCCGTAGTCGTTCGGCACCCGCACACCCTGCCGGTTCCCGATCGAAATCAGGGCTCCCGGCGGCAGTTCGCAGGATCGAACCACGCATCTGCTGGCGACCCACGTCACAAGCACCCCGCCCGCATGCAATCCATCTGCCAGCGGCGACTGACACACGACCTCGGTATCGGTGTTGTGGCAGTCCGCACGCAGTGGTTGATTGGCGACGTAGAGGAGAATCTGGCCCGGGCCATACGAGATCGACGTTGAGGGCAGCCATTCCCAGCCTGTCGGGGCAGCGAATCGAACGTCGTCGCTCTCGAATGCCGGTCCCGCCGGAGCCGGATGCTCGATGGTCGGGGCGCAGGCGGCCAGCAGCATGACGCCGGCCAGCCAGCCCGACCTCCGCATCTACCCCACTCCGCGCACGATCATCTGGTCGCGCTGCGGACCGACCGAGACATAGCGAATCGGTACCCCTGCCAGGCCCTCGAGCCGCTCCACGTAGGTCCGCGCCGCGGACGGCAGCTGGTCGAAGGCGCGGCAGCCGGTCGTATCGGCCTTCCAGCCGGGAAGGTCCTCGTACACCGGCTCCAGCCGTTCATAGACCGATGTCGAGGCCGGCACGGTGGACCATTCCTGCCCGCTCTCCGGGTCACGGTAAGCGGTGCAAACCCGGATGCGATCAAACTCGTCGAGCACGTCGAGCTTGGTGAGGGCGATGCTCGAGTAACCCGCGAGCCGCACGCTGAAGCGGACCGCCACCGCGTCGTACCAGCCGCAGCGCCGCGGCCGCCCGGTCGAGGTCCCGAATTCAACGCCCCGTTCGCGGAGGGCCTCGCCGTCCGCGTCGAGGAGCTCCGTGGGCAGCGGTCCCGCGCCAACCGCGGTGGTGTAGGCCTTTGCCACCCCGATCACCTGGTCGATCGCCACCGCCGGCAACCCAGCGCCAATCGACGCACCGCCGGGAATCGGCGACGAGGAGGTGACGTAGGGATAGGTCCCCCAGTCGATGTCGCGCATGGTGCCGAGCTG
>JBDTYC010000010.1:0-17434 GCA_040005815.1 Chloroflexota bacterium | reverse complement strand
TGGGCCGATGCCGACGCGGTCGGCCAGGTGGTGAGCAACCTCATCCAGAACGCCGGACGCTACACGGATCCGGGCGGTACGATCACCGTCCGCCTGCAGGGGGATCGCGACCGGCTGCGTTGCGCCATCGAGAACACCGGCGCCGAGATTCCGCCCGACCAGCTGGACCTGATCTGGGAACGGCTGCATCGGGTCGACCGCTCGCGTACGCGGGCCAGCGGCGGCGCAGGGATCGGCTTGGCGATCGTGCGCCAGATCGTCAGGGCGCATGGGGGCAGCGTGGGCGCGTCATCGGCCCATGGCCGGACCGAGGTCTGGTTCAGCCTGCCGGTGGTGGGCGCCGCGGGATAGTTGGCGGCGTTCTTCACCGGACCGTCATCCTCCGGTCATTCGCCCGACGCGCGTCCACCTCATCGTCAGGGCGACGGCCGGAAACGCCGGCTCGAGTTCGGAGACCCCAATGCGACGCACGCTTCTGACTCTTTCCATGCTCGCGGTCCTCACGGCGGTCCTGGCCGCGCCGGCCAGCGCGAAATCCTTCGGGATGGTCTACGCCGAAGGCGATGCCTACCGAACCTTCGGCACGCCGGCCCATGTCGATGCCGGCACCGGCACTGACCCGATCATCGCCTTCAGCAACTTCGCCCAGGGCGGCGTGGCCAAGTACGCGCCCGGCGAGGGCTCGCACGGCGGCCGGTGGCAGGTGTGGGTGGCCACCTGGGTGGATGCCGGCGATGCCCATCTGCTCACCGATTTTGACGACGTGCTGGCGCTCGTTAACGCTGGCGACATCACGTTGCAGCGGATGCCGGCCGCAGACTTCCGGTGTCCGATCCTGCCCAACGCGTGACCGTCTGACCATGGCACCGCTGCCGTCGGCCCCGGAGGCCGGCGGCGACGGTGGTTGTCGCCGACCAGCCCGCCGAGGGCCGGCTCAGGCAGGGGGCGGGGGATTGGGCTCCAGGTCGCGGAGCGGGTCGTCTAGCGCGGGCTGAGCGGTCCTACGGGACGTGCGGACCGGAGGTGACGCGGGTCCAGGTCTGGCCGGGATACGCCACCGAGAAGGCCCAGCCCAGGTCGTCGATGCACTGCTGCGTCGAACATTCCTCGGGAATCACCACGTCGAACATGATGGTGTCGGCAGTTGCGGCGAAATGGAAGGTCGCAAGACCCATGGTGAAGGTGCGATCGTCCACCAGGCTGTAGGTGCCATCGTCGACCTGGGAGCCATTCTGATCCCACGAGTTGAATGTGCCATCAGCCCAGAACGTGTGGGAGTGCTCGGTCGCTGGGCGTGCATTGGCGCACGGGTTGGCAGGATCGAAGTCGGCTGGGAGCGTATTGGTATCGGGCCCGTACAAGTGCTCCGACACCACCTTGGGGATCAGGTCTGTCTGGTTGGCCACGGTCAGCGCCTCGACGATATCCGCGCAGGTTCGATCGAGCATCCACTGCCCCACGAGGGGGCTGACCGGGGTGGGGGAGGCCGATGAGGCTGGGCTGGAGCTTCCGACGGGTGTCTGCGATGGGGTCGATGCTGGCGAGTTGCAGGCGCCGACCATGAGAACGAGCGCGGTGGCGGAGACGCGGAACCGAGAAGGGCCCGTCATCGCTCGGTGAGTCGAACGATCGGGATCTCCAGATCCGGCCACGATCTGGCTCGGGTTCTTCCGGAACATGCGTGGCGCGAATCGGCTGCCCTGGCGGGCGACGAAGGGCGGGAACCGCACGCCGCGCGTTCCTTGGGCGGCGCTGTGACAGGCATGGATCAGCTCCTAAAGGCGCGATTGGCAAGGCTACCATCAGCGTCCATGGATCGCGCTCGGGAGCGGCCAGCGCGAGCGCCATTGCATCGATCGTTCGCCGTCTTGTTGGCAGCTCTCAGCGCTCGCGTACACGCCAGCCATGGCGCGGTTGTGCTGCGCAGCGGCGCGCAGGATGCCGGGGTCCGTGGGCAGGTCGGCCTGTTCGAGCGTGGTCATCACGCAGCGCTGGCATCGCTTGGTGATCAGCAGTCGGACCTCGTGGCCAATTGCCAGGGTTCGCAAGACCCATCCGTCCTCCACGAAGCCGGCCTGGCCGTCGGTCGGGGCGAGGCCGATGTTGGGTCGAAAGCGACGCGGGTCGAAGCGACCCTCGGGATACAGCTGGCCGAGCCGATCGAGGGTGGCGGTCGTCAGCAGGTGGACGATCCCCGAGTCGAAGAATGTGCCGGTCTACATCGTCGTCTTCGCTACGGATGATCCGGCCGTCCGGGAGGGTGATCCGAACCGCGGGGAGGGCCTCGGTGTCGGTCGGTGAGGCGAGGTAGGTGGCCCGATGCGAGAAGAGGGTCGGCCACTTGCGCGGGAACTTGGCGCTCGCGACCTTGCCGGCCTCGCGGTCAACCAGGGCGTAGCGTCGGTCGCCGAGGATGCCCAGGTCGGTGACGTCCGCCGCGTCGAGCTGCTCGCCCATCATCGATTTCACCGGATAGCGCCACAGCGCCACCACGGCCGCGACTCGCGAATCAGCCACAAAGGACCCCCTGCCCCGGGTAGAAGGTAATGCCCGCAAGCGCCGCTGAGGCCTGTACGGTCGATTGAATACTCCCCAGCCCTCAGGAGGCACTATGCCAACGACCATACGCCGACTTCTGCTGACCCTTCTCTTTCCGGCCCTCCTAATCGTCGTCCTTGCCACGGGTGCGATCGCTGGCGGGAACAACCAGAAGGTAACCGTGTGCCATGTGACGGGCAATGGCTCGTTCCATCAGATCACGGTCTCGGAACATGCCGTCCCGGCTCACATGCAGCACGGCGACGTCCTCGTCGACGACTACGGCGACTGCCCGTAGTCCGCTGACCCCGCGGCCCTCCGGTCGGGGTCGCTGACCGGCCCCGCCTGGCGGGGCCTCCGTTCAACCGTCGTGGGGTGCATGGCCCGCGTCTGCGGGCCGCGTACCTCTCCCTGGATCCCCATGCCCTGCGAACTGAGGTAGCCATGAATTCTGAGTACCAGGTCGGCGTCTCGACAGCCGCAGTGATGAACTTCCCGCCGGTGGTGGTGACCGACCGCCGCGAGAGCGCTGTGCCCGCAGATCTCGTCGCCTTGGCCATGCGCGTCCCGCCCTCTGACGCCGGCGCCACCCTCGGCGCCCTGCCTGCGACCGTGGTCCTGCCCGCTTACAACGAAGAGATCGGACTCTCCGCGCTGCTCCCATCACTGGTCGAGCTGTCCCGCGGTCGGTTCGAGGTGGTCGTGGTCGACGACGGATCGACCGACTCGACGGCGAGCCTGGCGGAGTCATTCGGCTGCCGGGTCGTGCGTCACGTCAAGAACGCCGGCAAGGGAGTCGCGGTCCGCACCGGGCTCAACGCGGCGCACGGCGACAAGGTCATCATCATGGACGCGGACGACACCTATCCGGTCGACGCCGTGCTCGAGATGATCGACCGCCTCGACGAGTGCGAGATGGTTGTCGGCGTCCGGACACTCGGTCGCGCGAATATTCCGCCGCTCAACCGCTTCGGCAACGCCGTGCTCACCACCGCCATTCGAATCGCATCCGGGTCGCCGTGGACGGATCCCCTGACCGGCTTCTACGGACTCCGCCGCGGCGTGCTCGAGCGGATGGACCTTCGATCGAACGGCTTCAGCCTCGAAGCGGAGATCGCGATGAAGAGCGTCCGGCTTGGGCTCCGAGTCATGGATCATCCCATCGTCTACCGGGCTCGCGCGGGAGTCTCCAAGCTCCATCCGGTGCGCGACGGCATCCGGATTGCCGGTACCGTCGCCTCCATGGGCATGCGCCGATTGGCACGTGCCTCTGTCCAGTCGGTGGCCCCATATTTCCCATAGAGGGTCTCCGCGCCACGGGGCAATCTGATCTCTCATGAAGATTGCCTTCGTCCACGACGGCCTGTATCCGTACCTGAGGGGCGGAATCGAACGGCGCAACTACGAGCTGGCCACCCGGCTGAGCGCCCGGCACGATGTGCATTACGTCACGTGGAACCATTGGGGCGTCGCCAGGTCGGCGCGTCACGGGGACTTCACAGTGCACGGAGTCGGCGACCCCCGCCCGTTCTACGGAGACGACGGCAAGCGCACGGTGGGGGAGGCGGCAGCGTTCGCGCTCCGGCTGCTTCCCGCGCTGCGGCAACACCGCTTCGACGTCATCGACTGCTCGGCGACCCCCTACCTTCCGCTCTACACGACGTGGTTTGCAACGCGCGCCACGCGCACGCCGCTGATCGCCACGTGGCATGAATTCTGGGGGGACCACTGGCAGGACTACCTCGCCGATCGCAGAGCAGTCGCACAGGCGGGTCGGCTCGCCGAGGCCGGCTGCCGTCCGCTGGGGGACATCCGCGTGGCCGTATCTCCGTTCACCGCAGAGCGGCTGGCCGCCGGTCTGCACGGCGTCGATGCGCGGGTCGTGGGGAATGGCGTCGACATCGCCGCCATCAAGCGTATTCGTCCATCGGCGGAGAAGTCCGATGTCGTCTTCGTCGGCCGCCTGATCGAGGACAAGAAGGTCGACGTCCTGCTCCATGCGGTCCATCGGCTCCTAGGGGAGTTCCCGGAGCTTCGCTGCACGATCGTTGGCGCCGGCCCGGAACGAGAGCCGCTTGAGCGTCTCGCGGCGTCGCTCTCGCTTGGCTCGAACGTTCGCTTCGCCGGGCCGATGAAGGACGAGAAGACCTTCGCGTTGCTGAAGTCGGCCAAGGTCCTGGCCATGCCGTCGATTCGCGAAGGATTCGGCATCACCGTCATCGAGGCACTGGCCTCGGGCTGCGTCCCACTCGTGGCGCGCGGTCCACACACCGCGGCCCCTGGCCTCGTGCGAGATGGGGTCGATGGCCTCCTCTGCGACCCCACCCCGGGGTCGATGTCGGCCGGCCTGGCAGCCCTGCTGTGCGACCCTGTTCGCCTCGCATCCATGAAACGGGAAGGGAGGCGCTCGGCGACCCAATGGGACTGGGATCGGCTCGCGCTCCAGATGGAGGACCTGTACCTGGAGGCGCGCACGAGGGCGCGGATAGCAGTGTGAGCACTGGATACATGGCGCGGGAGCGATCGCTCTTCGAGCAGAAGTCGCAGCGGCGCGCGCTTGGACCGAGCCTGGCGACGGCCCTTCCGCAGATCCTCACGCTCATCGTCATCGCCGGAGCAATTGCGTTCGTGGTCGGCCGCATGCCGATCAACGGTCGGGGCGACTACGGGCAGTGGCTGATGACGTCGCGCTATTATCTTGGCGAGGGGGTCCCCGACTACCGAACGATCACGGCGCTGCCGCCTCTCATCCCGTTCCTGCTCGCCGCCCTGCGCGTCGTCGTGCCGGATCCAGGTGTCGCGCTTCAGACCTTCAACGTCGTCGTGCTGCTCTCGCTGGTGGCGAGCACCTACCTCGTCGCGTCGACGGTCTTCGCCGATCGGCTGGCCGGGATCTTCGCGGTCGCCCTCGCCTTCCTGGTCACCGATCGGTTCCTCGAGCTCTTCGCGTTCGGCGGTCTGCTCCAGGCCGGCGCCCTCGTCTTCACCCTCCTGAGCGTCGCGGCGTTCGTGCGGGCCGGCCGCGACATGGACGGCTCCGGCAGGTGGTGGACGCTCGGAAGCCTTACTTTGGCCCTGGCGGCGCTCTCCCACGTGGGAACCGGCCTCATGGCGGTGCCGGTCTGTAGCGCCGTCGCCTTGATCAGCGCGGTGCGCGTGATGCGCAACACCCCGCGCCAGCGGCTCCTCAACCGGCGGAGCGTCGTCCGAGCCGCGTCGGGCGCACTGGCCGTTCCGCTCGCAGTCCTGGCCTACTGGCTCCTCGTCCTTTTGCCGGCGAGCGTGGAATACGTCACCAACCCGGCAAGCCTCAACTACCGCGGGGCGGATCGGCTCCTGAAGGGCCTCGAGACCTATTGGCCCACGATGGTACTCATTGGCATCGGTGTGGGATTCCTGGTTTTGGGCGTCGCCGGGGAGCTCCGGCGCCGCCGGTTTGGCCCGTACGCACTCCTCTGCGTCTGGACGGCCACGGCCTGGGGCAGTCTGCTCGTCTCGATTCTGGGCGGGGCCTCGACCGACTACCCCAGGTTCGCCACCCCACTCATGGCGCCATTGGTCGTCGCGGGTGCGGGCGGTCTGCTCTCCGTCTCACAGTGGCTCGTCGGATATCTCCACTCGCACGTCCCTGCGGCGCCCCGTGTCGACTGGCGGTTGGGCGTCCTCGCCGTCGTATGTCTCCTGGCACCGCTCGGCTTTCAGCGGTACGCGAACCACGTGAAGTTCTACCAGCCGCTCGATGCTCCAGGTCTCACGAGCGTGGGGGTCTGGCTTGGGCAGCAGCTGACCGGCGGAGAGAGCGTGGTCACCCCGGTCAGGGAGGGCAAGTGGATCGAGGGCGTCACCGGTCATGCGGCGGTCTTCAGCCAGCCCGTCCGCTACACGTTCCGTCCGCTCGAGCGGCAGCGGAGCCTGGTTGCGGAGACGATCGTAAAGAGCACCCTGGCGCTTACGAGCAACGATTTCTTCCTGAAATTCTCGTATGGAGCATCCGATGGGCGGGAGATGGTTCCGCGCGGCCTCGTCGTGGGCGCCAACCATCGCGGGGAGTTCATGGACCTGCTGCAAGTTCCTGCGAGCGACGTCCGTGTCTTCGGCACGGGCGGCCCGAATGACCTGTGGGCGACACTCATCAACGCTCGCCCGGTTGGCACGTCACGGGGCCTCACCGCCGACGAGGCAGCTGTCACCACCGTGTGGAAGGCCAACGGGCTGCAAGGTCAGCTTGCGCTGACCGAGACGACCGTGCTGCGCGCCGACTCCGGGAGCTTCGAGCTGATCGAGCAGGCCACGGCGGAGCAGCCGTTCGGCGGAATCGAGCTCCAGCTCAGGCCGCTGCGGTTGGCCGCCGCGTCCAACATCACGAGCGACGGGCTACGGGCTGACCTGTACTTCCCGCAGACCGGGCTGGAAGAGCCGCACCTGCGCATCGATGTCGTGGGCGGCAACGGCTTGATTGCGCTGGGAGATGACGGAAGGCTGACCGTCCGCTCCGCCACCGACCGTGTGCATCTGAGGGTCACCGCCTTAACGGCTGGCGAGGGCACGTCAAGCCTCCAGATCCTCGATCCCGCCCAGCTCATAAACGCCTATGACGTTGCCGCCGTGCTACTGGTCCGACATGACCCTGCATTCCTTGCGCGTGAGCAGCGGATGGAGGACCTCGGATATCGCCTGGGGCTGTCAGCTGGTGCGTACGCCCTGATGGTGCGCAACTAGCCGTGCTCGAGGAGCTGCCCGAGCCGATCCTGGTAGTCGGCGGCTACGGCTACCGAAACGTCGGCGACGAGGCCATCCTTGCCGGCCTGCTGGGGCAGATCGGTCGCGACCGCAGCGTGTCGGTTGTTTCCCGCATGCCGGCCGAGACGGCTGCGATCCACGGGGTGAGGGCAATTCCGCTTCGCGAGGCGGTACTCGGGATCCGCGGCTACGGTTCGGTCATCATCGGCGGGGGAGGCCTCTTCGGGCGCGACATGGGCGCCATCGGGAGGCTCCTTCCCCTGTACGCGCTGCTGGCGTCTGCATTGGGCCTCCGGGTTGCAATCCACGGCGTGGGCATCGATCGCGACATGCGGCCCATCACTGCCGTGCTCCTGCGGCGCCTCGCCGACCGAGCCGTCGCGTTCACGGTGCGCGACCGTCGCTCCGTCCAGGTCCTCGCCGAGTGGGGGATCGCCGCCGACCTGGTGCCCGATCTGTCGGCCGGCGTGCAGCCCGCCCCCGCGTCCGTCGGCCGGGAGCTCCTGCGGCAGGCCGGCCTGGATCCCGACCGCCCGGTGGTGGGCCTGGCCCTCACCGCCCTCCGACCACACCAGGCTGCCGCCCTCGAAGGAGCGGTCGCCCGCTGCATCGCCGACCTTCCTGATGTCCAGTTCTGCTTCATCCCGATGAGCCAGCACCCCTTCGTGCACGCCCACAACGATCTGCTGCTGGGATACCGGCTCAAGTTGCGCAGTCCGCGCCTGGCGGTCCTGGAGCCGAGCCTGCCACCGGACCAGCTGATGGCGATCTTCCGTGGCCTCTCGGCGGTCGTCTCGATGCGCTACCACAGCCTCTTGTTCGCCGAGCGAATGGGCGTCCCGATCATTCCGCTGCCCTACGCACCCAAGTGCGACGCGTGGATCGCCGAACACGGTCTGCGACCCGTTTCACTCGCGCCCGCCACGCTCGCATCGGCCATTCGTGGGGCGGTCGGTGCCGGCCGTGCCATCCATGTTGCCTAGCCTGCGCAGCCGGCCCCAGCTGGTCGCGGCGGCACGTTGGGCCTTCGGACTGGCGATCGTCGGGTTGCTGCTGCTGCGCTTGGATGCCGGCGCAGTCGCCAGGGCGCTGCAGCGCGTCGATTTCCGCCTCGCGGCACCGGCCATCCTGGGCCTGATCGCGATTCATCTGCTCGGCGCGGTCGCCTGGCACGACCTCTCGGTCCGCCTGGCGCGTGTCCGGCTTCGGTGGTGGCCGACCATCACGCACTACTACGCCGCGCAGGCGGTCGGCAGCCTGACTCCGGCGAACCTCGGCGCAGATGCCTATCGCCTGGCAGCCGGACGGAACCCCTCCGCCGGCTGGACGACCCTGCTGGTGCCGATCTTGGTGCAGCGCGTGACGAGCCAGGTTGCCCTGAGCCTGGTTGCGTTGGCGGCGCTTGCCGTCCTGCCGGCGTCGGCTTCCACTCTTCCAGTCCTGCTCCTGGGCGCGGGGCTGCTGATCGGCTCATCGGGCGTCCTCTGGCTGTTGCGTCACCCCCGGCTCCTCGGCGGGATCTCGCGACTGCTGCCGGAGCGCCTGCGCCCGGGCCTCTACACCGATGCTGTGCCCAGTCGGGACTGGTTGGCGGCACTGACCAACGGCACGAGCCTCGCGCTCGCGTTCCACCTCGGCAGCATCGCGATGGTGTACGGGATCGTGGTCGCGTTGGGCGGCTATCGGGACCCCGGGCCGGTCCTGGCGTGCATCGCCATCGCGCGGCTCAGCATCCTGATCCCGTTGTCGCCGAGTGGCCTCGGCTTCCAGGAAGCCGCGTTGTCAGTCCTCTTCACCCAGATCGGACTCACACCGGAGCTGGCGCTTGCCACCGCCATCCTGAATCGCCTCGCCCTGCTGGGGACGATGGCCCTGGGTGCCGCCCTCATCGTCTCGGGGCGGACCGGCACCCTCACGCACCGGTTCGAAGCGACTCAGCGGGGCGCGACCGCGGACTAACCCCGGATGGCCAGGTTCACCGTCGCCGTGTCACCCTCGGCGAGCCCTTCGGCCTTGCGGACGGCGTCCTTGATCGGCACGAGGTAGCCGCCGTCCTTGGGGAATAGGGAAGTCTCCCACGCGGTGTCGCCGATCTGGACCCTGACCGGGATCACGCCCCAGCCATACGTGACGAACGGTGCAACGGCGCGGATTCCCACACAGGCTTCCTCCGGCACGGTGATGAAGTGGTATGGAGAGGGGCCTCTCCAGGAGAAGATCTCGCCGGCGAACTCTGTCTCGAGACTCTCGACGTCGATGTGAAACGGCGTCTCCGGGGCGTTACGCATCCGGGCTTCCTCCAGACGCCAGATCCTCGCGGATGAGCGAGAACATGACCCAATCGAGCTGCTCGCCGTTAGCCTCGCCCCATCGGCGCAGAAGGCCCTCATGTCGGAAGCCCGCACGGCGTGCCACCGCCTGGGAAGGTTCGTTGCCGGGCATCGTGTAGAGGCTGAGGCGGGCGAGCATCGGGTTGGCACGGAACGCCCACCGGCTGAGCTTGGTGACAGCCTCGGTGGCGAGGCCTCGTCGGCGCTGGTCCGCCGCCACCCAGTAGCCGACATTCCAGTGGCGAGGACCCCAGGCGTGGAGGGTCACGGATCCCACCGCCTGATCGGTGGATTCCTCCGCAACGGCAAGGGCGACCTGCCTCCCAGTGGATAGGTGAGTCGCTGCTCCGTCGATGAAGGCGAGTGCCTCTTCCGCGCCGAACGGATCGGCCTCCTCCGGCATCCACCGATGCATCTCCGGATCGCGCCAGGCTGCAACCAGCGCCTCCGCGTCAGTGGCTGCCCACGGGCGAAGGCGGAAGCCAGAGAGGGATATTGGCGGATCGGGAAATTGGAGCACGGGCGCGCTCTCTTCTAGGGGACCCAGGAGGGCTCTCGCTTGAAGTTGGCGCCGCCGATAGCGAGGGTGAGGCCGGTGCCATCGGCGTCGATGACGTAGAGGCCGTTCGGGGAGGGGTCGAACGGGCTGGGAGTCGGCGAGAGACCAAACATGATCTGGGTACCGTCCGGTGACCACGTCGGGGTGATGACGCGCCGGCGAATATGCATCACCACGTCGTCGCGGAAGAGCTGGATGAGATCGGTGCCGTCAGGATTGATCAGCCAGAGCACGCCGTTACCATCGGGGAACACGATGCGAGAACCATCCGGCGACCAGCGATAGCCCCAGCAGCATGGCACCACAACCTCGTCCGTCGTCAATTTGTGCTCTCCGCTTCCATTGACGTTCACGACGAAGAGGCCGTCAGGCCCCGGAGAAGTGCCGTCGGGGTCCCGGAGGAAGAGGATCTGCCTGCCGTCTGGCGACCAGTCGCCGGGGATGTCGTTGTCATGGGTGATCTGGATCACGTTCGTGCCATCCGCGGAGCCGATGTAGATCCCGTGGAGCTCGGGATGCGCTTCATCCGAGACGCCTTCGAAGGCGATCTGCGTTCCATCGGGCGAGAAGGGTCCCGGTCCCAAGCCGAGTGTGTCGTCCGGAAACGGGATGACGAACCGGTCTGACCCGTCGAAGTTCACCGTGACTGTCGTGACGCGGTCGCCTGGAGCCAAGGTTGAGAAGAGGACGCGCTCCCCGTCGCGAGTTGCCCATACGCCGGAGCCGTCACCGATGCCACTGAGCTGGTGCTCGTCGGTTCCATCGGCGTTGGCGGTGAACACCGCTTCGTCGCCATTCCTGGGGGTCCGCAGAAAGACAACGCGACCCGCCAGATCTGGCCGGGACTGGCTGGCAGCTGCAGAGGCCGGCGCCGACAGGATCGCGCCTCCTCCGGGCGTGCTGGCCGGATTGGACACGCAGGCCGCGAGGAGAACCACGCCAAGGACAGCGATGCCCCGCACCCGCGCGTTGCGACGCGGGATGTCGCGCTTCTCGTCGGATTTCAGGCTGCTAGTTCGCATCGGATCAGCCATTGGATCACCAGCGTGACTCCACCGCAAGAGCAGACCCGACACGCGGGGCAGGACGCGCGCGCGAGTATCCTCGCTGATCATTGCTGCCGAGGTGAGTGGCCGGAGTGCAGTTTCACGACGGACTGATTGCGACGTGGTGGTCCCAGTCCGAGGGTGGCGCGGACATCGATCGGCTTCGCCGGACCATCGAGCGCAGTGGCCAACCCGCGCTCGACGCGGGTTGTGGCTCGGGAAGATTGCTGATCCCCTTTCTCCAGGCCGGCATCGACGTGGACGGCTGCGACCGATCAGCGGGCATGATCCGGGTCTGCGCTGATCGACTCGCTGCGGCGGGACTCAAGACGAGCCTCTTCACGCAGGCCCTGCATGAACTGGATCTGCCCCGTCGCTACCAGACGATCGTCGTGGTTTCGACATTTGGCATCGGCACTTCTCGGAGCGAAGATGCAGAGTCGCTCGAGCGGATGCGCGCCCACCTCGTGCCTGGCGGAACTCTCTTCATCGATATCGAGATGCCGTGGACGAACGGGTTGGTGTGGAGCGCCTGGGCTCGCCCGCCAACCCGACCACGACGATGGCGCTCGCCCTTCCAGCGC
This sequence comes from Chloroflexota bacterium, assembly GCA_040005815.1. Taxonomy (GTDB): domain Bacteria; phylum Chloroflexota; class Limnocylindria; order QHBO01; family QHBO01; genus CF-167. The sequence goes on along the minus strand of JBDTYC010000010.1, from coordinate 5,637 downwards.
GCGATGCCTGACGGATCGGTGATCGAGCTTCGCACACGCACCCGATCCTTCGATCCGATTGATCAGTCGCTCATCTCGGATGTGCGCGCTCGGCTCCTGCGGGATGGCCGGCCAGTGCACGAGGAGCTACGCGAGCAGCGAATTCGCTGGTACCTGCCTGGGGAGCTGCTGCTGATGCTCGAGCGAGCTGGATTCCGCGATGTCCGCATGACCGACTCTGAAACTGATGAGGCACCCAACGACCACTCCGAAGTGGTGGTGTTCGAGGCTAAGGCCTAGCAACTTCCGTTGCTCTATGCCCCGGCCCCGGGCCACAGGGGCCGGGGCACGGTGAATCCCAGGTCACCATTCCAGCTGTTTCGACCCGCGACCTCGTCGACCGGGGTACGTGGAGCGACGCCCCATCGGCCGCTGGGGTAGCCCATCGGCACCACCCCGTGCATCTGCCAGCGCTCGTCCTTCGGCACGCCCAGGATCTCCATCACCTCATCGGCGACGAAGGTGCCCATCACCCCGGTCAGCGTGGACCCAATTCCCTCAGCGCGGGCGGCCAGCATGGCGCTCCAGATCGCCGGGTAGATGCCGCTCCCCTCGCGTGTCTTCCCGAAGCCGATGAGGAGCAGTGGAATCTCGGCGAAGTGTTGGGCCAGGTGCTCACCGGAGCGCGCCGCCCGGCCCGCCGGGCCGTCCATCTGCAGCATCATCGCGCGGTCGGCGCCGAAGGCCGCGAACATCTGCGTCCATGCCTGGTCATACAGGGGCGCCAGCCTGGCCATGATCTCGCGGTCATCGACCAGGATGAAGCGCCACCCCTCGCCGATGTGCGGAGCGCGAATGGCCGCATCGAGGATTCGAGCCTGCGCGTCGAGGGGGATCGGGTCCGGCTTCATGCGCCGCATCGCCCGCGTGGTGTAAAGAGCCTCGTAGAGATCCACGATGTCCCTCCTCCTGGGCCGGTCGGCTCGTCGCCACTTACGATGTAAGTCCAAGGCTCGAACCCTACGCTTACGTCGTAAGCATGTCAAGTCGATTGAACGCGGCGTGCCGGGTCAGCGGGAGCGGTTCGAGGCCGCGACCGGCAAGACCTTTGCCAAGGCCACCCTCGTGGGAGCGCTCAAGGGACCGGCCTCCAGGCCGGGTACTCCCACAGATCGCTGACCTTGGCGAGCTTTGACCCGCTCGCGTCGAGGATGAAGAGTCCAAGGCCAGGCTTGCCGAGCGCGAGCAGCTTGCCGTCGGGCGACCAGGCCAGGCCGCTAGGTCCGAAACCGAGGCAGAAACATGATCCCGCCGGGGCCAGGACCGTCCTCTTCGTCCCATCCGGGTTGATGGTCGCCAGCTCGAGGGTCCAGCCCGCATCGCTGGTGAAGACGTTGACTGCGGCGATGTAGGCAATTCGAGATCCGTCCGGAGCCCACGCCAGGTCGAAGATCGGCCGGTCCGGAAGCACCGCATCAGGCACCGCTCGGAGATCGCTGCCATCACGATTGACGACGTACATCGTCGATGAGGTGAAATCGCGGAAGCCATTGGTCACGAATGCAAGCCGCTTGCCGTCAGGTGACCAGGTCAGCGAGAAGATGTCATCCACCACTGGGGCGAAGCTGGCGCCTGGCATGCCGTCCGGGGCGATGAGCCGAATCTGTGATCCGTCGACGACGGCGATAGCCGCGCCGTTCGGAGACCACGCGGCGATGCACCACCGAGTCACGTCGCCGCACTCGACGACGTTGCGCCGCTCGCCACTCCGCAGGTCCGCGATCCATACCCCGTCAGGACGGGCGTAGACGAGCTGCATGCCGTCTGGCGACCACGAGATCCGGTCCACCTTGCCGTTGTACGGGAGATCGGCCTTGGCAGCCGGGGACTCCGCACCGATGTTCACGACCTGGAGGGGGATGCCCTGCCGCATCACGAGGATCGAGCCGTTGTGGTGGTAGCGCGGCATGGCGCTCGGTGGCTCGGGATTTGGCGTGAAGGCGCCGATGATTGCCGCCCCAGCCATCGCCGCCAGCAGAACGAGCAGTGCGATCAGAGCGAGGGTCCGCCCCGGCAGGCGCGCCGGCGACCAGTGCCGGCCGGCTCGCTGGGGCTTGGCGTCGACCAGCTGGAGCACCTGGCCCAGGAGGGCCGCATCCGGCTCCGTCGAGCGGCGGCGCAGCATCTCCTCGATCAGGGCATCGGTGACAACGGGGAGTGTGGTGGTCATGCCTCTGCCTCAATGGCACGCTCGAGTGCCCGGCGAGCGGCGTGCAGGCGCCATTTGGCGGTGCCAACCGCGACGCCCAGCTGCGCCGCGAGCTCCGCCACGCCGAGGTGATGGAGGTGATGCAGCACGAGGATCATGCGTTGATCTGCCTTCAGTCGGTCAAACGCGGCGTTCAACGCCGCGCTGTCGGCGACCTGCTCAGTGCTGTCCGGAACGACCGGATCAACGCCGGCGAGGTCGATCTCGCGTGAGCGGCGACGTCTCCGGAGCACGTCACGGCATCGGTTGCGGGTGACCTGGTTCAGCCAGGCGTCGAAGGCCGATGCCTCACGGAGCCGGGGGAGGTGCTGCCAGGCCGCCACGAACGCGTCCTGTACGACGTCGCGCGCATCGGCCTCGCTGTTCAGCATGGCCGAGGCGGTACGGAAGAGGCGGTCGAGGCGCGACTCGACCAGTGCAGCGAACGCCGACGCATCCCCTTCCCGCGCCCGTGCCACGAGGCTCTCCGTCGCGAGGTCGGCCGCCGTGTGCGGCAGGCCGTTGACGTGGTCGAGGCGGGGGATGCTGGCGGGGTCCACAACCCCATCGACGTTTGCGACCAGGCTGGGGTTTGCTGGATCGTCGCTCCGAGAACGATTTGCGTCCCTCAGGGGCACCCCGTCACCGACCTCTCGTCAGGCGTCCGGACTCCCCGAAAGCGAGACAACGAGGTACACGGCGACCACGAGGGCAACCAGCGCCCAGTCGGCGAGCTTCGGCCGGCTCTCCGTGTAGCCAGACCTGAGGAGGCTGAGGGCGCCGCGAGAGACGACAATCGCCAGCACGAACCCGAGCACCGCCCCGACGGGATGGAATGCGGCCGCCAACGGGGCATCGGCGCGGATGGCGGCCAGGATCGGAACGATGAAGATGACTACAGCCAGGGCGATCGCCTGCGAGATCCGTGCTCGGCTCGCTCCCGCGAGTGCTGCCGCGAGCACGATGAACGGTGGAACCAGGTGGAGGATCCACCCGAAGTCGGCATGGAGCTTCTTGAAATCGGCGGACGAGAAGAGCCCCAGGCCGATGAAGTAGACCTGGAGCAGGATGCCCACCACGAAGGCCAACGCCAGGGCGGCGTAGGCGAACCGGGCTGCTCGGATCATCACAACCTCCCGCGACAATGCTCCAGGCTCCGGGAGCCTACCTGAATCCATCGGCTGCCTCAGCTGCTCGCCGCGCGACGCGCGGGGATGCTGTCGGTGGGACTGCTGACCGGAGGATACGGCGAGGACGAGCTGGACCGGGCCGGCGCCTTCCGGGTCTACCGCCATCCCGCGGAGCTGGACGCCTCGCTCGACGACCTCGGCATCGTCCCGTAGCCCCGATGCGGCACGGCCTCGGCCACGGCTACGAGCCGACGGCTAGCCCCTGAGCTGGTTGACCGCAGCGCCCAGGCGCAGCATCGCCTCCTCCAGCGTCTCCGGGGGGTACATGCTGAAGGCGAGCCGAATCGCTTCGGGGGCCCCAGAGCCCTCCACGAAGAACCGATGTCCGGGGAGGAACGCCGTCCCGCGCGCAATCGCGACCGGCCCGAGCTCATCCGCGCTCAAGCCAGGCGGCAGCTGGACCCAGACGAAGAAGCCGCCGTCCGGGCGGGTCCACGAGGCGGTATCGGGCAGGTGGGCGGCAAGGCCGTCAAGCAGCCGATCGCGCTGGGCCAGGTACGCGGTGCGGAAGCGCTCGACCCCTCGGACGTAGTCGCCGCTGGCGGCGTACTCGGCCAGGACGGTCGCCGCGAAGTGGTTCATCCCGCCACCCGAGTCGAGGAGCCCGCCCTTCGCCATCCGAGTCGCGATCTCCGCGGTGGCGGTCACGTACCCCAGGCGGAGACCGGGCGCGACCGACTTGGCGAAGCTGCCGATCCGAACCACCGCGCCGGCGTCGTCCAGCGCCCACAGCGACGGGGGTGGCGGACCGTCATACGAGAGCTCGCGGTACGTGTCGTCCTCGGCGATCAGCAGGCCCTGCCGTGCCGCGAAGGCGACGAGTGCCTCCCGCCGCTCGACCGACACGTTGCGGCCGGTGGGGTTGTGGAAGGTCGGGATCGTGTAGAGGAGCCGTGGCCGCTCCCCGTCGCGTCGCAGCTGGGCCACGACGCGGGTGAGGTCGTCGAGCAGGATGCCATCAGCGTCAGATGCGACGGGCTGGAGGCGAACTGGGTGATCGGCCAGGATGCTGATCGCCAGGTGGTAGGTCGGGACGTCGAGGAGGACTGTCTCACCCGGCTTGAGCAGCAGGGTCGCCACCAGGTCGAGGCCCTGCGACGCCCCGCTGGTGACCACCACCTGGTCCGGACTGGGCGCGCGCGCATCGGTTTCGGCCAGGCGAGCGCAGATGAACTCGATCAGCGGCGGGGATCCCGCCGTGCTGCCGTATTCGAGGATGTCCGGGCCATGGCGCTCCATGGCGCGGTGGGTCGCGTCGCGCAGCTCCTGCACCGGCAGCAGGGTCGGGTCCGGGTGGCCCCAGGCAAGGTCGATCACCCCCTGCGCGGGCACGTACTGGCCCAGCCGGGCGTCGCCGACGCGCTCCGTCTGCGGGTTCTGCGACTCGTTCGCGGTCATCGGTGCCGCAACTCTACCCGGCCAGCGCTCGGCGCCAGATGGCGCACTCCATCCAGGTTCCCGGTGGATACTCCAGAGTCTCGCTCCCCAGCCTCTCGAACCCCAGCTTGGCGCAGACGCCATTCGAAGGTCCATTCGCAACCGCCGGGAAGGCGTATATGAACGGATGGCGGCGCTCGGCGGCCGCCTCTTCCAGCGCCAGCGCCGCTCCACGCGTCGCCAGGCCACGGCCCTGGAACCCGGGGAGGACGCTCCAGCCGGTCTCCCAGGCCGCCTCGCCGTGCCAGGTCGTCTCCCAATAGCCGATCCATCCGGCCGCGGTGCGTTCCGGGCCCGTGGTGATGACGAAGACGCGCCCGGTCCCGCTGGCGTCGACGTCCAGGTAGCGCTGGTGCCGCGACAGCAGCTTCTCCTCCGACTCGGGGCCGCCCAGGTAGGTCATCATCCTCGGGTCGCCGAGCAGGCCGCGCAGGAGCGGGAAGTCGGCGTCGGTCCAGGCGCGGAGGGCGACGTCGGCAGGCGCGCCGCTCACCTAGCCACAGGTATGCGGGGACGTGCCTGAGCGGCCGCACCAGACCACGAGCTGCTCAGGCAGGCGAATGCTGCCCAGCACGGGTTGCAGTGCCGCGTCCAGGGTGTCAAGCAGCTCAGAATCGAGGTCGATGATCATCGTGTGCGGTTCGTCCGCCGTCCCGATGTCGAGGATGTACTCACGCACGAATTCGTCGGCTGCGTAGCCAGTGCAGCACCAGAGCGATGGCCGGCCAATGGTCGCGGCGCACCCAACCGGGCATCCGGAATCGTGCGATACGGCATCCGGCG
>JBDTYC010000009.1:0-17809 GCA_040005815.1 Chloroflexota bacterium | reverse complement strand
CCCGAGGTTGTAGACCTCTTCCGGCTGCACCTGGTTGATCGTGTTGATCAGGGACGAGGAGTCCGTCAGGTCACCGTAGTGGAGGTAGAGAGGGCGCTCAAGCGAGTGGATGTCGCTGTACAGGTGGTCGATGCGGCCCGTCGAGAACGAGCTCGATCGACGAATGAGGCCATGAACCTCGTAGCCCTTGTCGAGCAGGAGCTCTGCCAGATACGAGCCGTCCTGGCCCGTGATTCCCGTGATCAGCGCCTTCTTCAATGCTCTCCTTCCAGCCCGGTGTCATCCGTGACGGGGGAAGTATAGGGATTGCGCTCTTGAGGTTCGGCAGCGTCGCCCGAGGCAAACCCACCCACCAGCAGCGCAAGGAGAACACCGGTGGCTCCCACCTCGAACAGGTTGTTGAACATGCCCTGAGCAAGGAAGGTGAGGATCGCGAGAGCCGCCGCCGCCAGCAGCGGATCGTGTCGCTTCCGTCCCCGCCACGCGCACCTCAGGGCAACCAGCGCCAGACCGATGTTGATCGCAGCCGCCGCGAGAGCTCCGCCGACCCCGGTCTCGGCGCCGGCCAGCAGGACGGTGTTATGCGCCGAGCTCGTGGCGGTGCCGTACGGCGTGCGGCTGTAGGCGGGAGCGGCCTTCAAGGTGGCTCCCATCTCACCAAGACCGACCCCGGCGAGCGGGTGATCCAGCGTGATGTGGGCGGCCGCGTACCATAGCGCCAGGCGATCGTTTCCGTCGGAGAACCGCCCGCCGACCACGCCGAGCGGGTCGCCCGGCAGTCCGTGCTGGCCCGGGCTGGCCTGGCAGCCGACGGACAGGATTGCGAAGAGGAGAGCCCCGGACGCGGCAGTCATCACCGCAAGCAGGAGGACCTGTCGATAGACAAGCAGGAAAACGAGGGTGGCGGCAAGCGCGAGCAGGATCGACGACCGGGTGAAGGTCAGGAACAGGGCGGCCACCTGCAGCACCGCAGCACCGGTCCAGGCCCAGCGCCACCAGCCGGTTCGCGACAGCGCCTGGCCGATGGTGACGGGAAGAGTGACCACGAAAACCGCGCCCAGGTGGTTCGGCGAGAGGCCCAGCGTCCCCGCGATCCGGCCGGGGCAGACGCCGTAGAGGCTGGTCAGCCGGCGCGCGGCCTCGATCCCCACGCCGCCGGGGAGGGGAATGGCAAAGGCGATCAGTCCAAAGGCGGCCTCGAACGTGCCAACGGCGGCGACGGCCAGGGTCACGAACCGTCGCCGCAGGTCCTCGGGAATGGCGAAGGCGACATATGCGGCGATGCCGACCAGCAGGACCGGCCGAGCGACGGCCTTGGCGAGCATGCTGACTGTCCCGGCAACCTCCCCTCCGTTGACCAGGGCCGATAAGACCCGCGCGACGACGGTCACGGCGATCGCGACCAGAACGAACCGCAGGATCGGGTCGGTCGTGAATCGAGGGACCTTCGCACGCCAGGCGAGCATGACGAGACCCACGATCGGCAGCAGGTCGTCCAGCGAGAGCCCCGATACCAGCGGCACGTAGGGGACGAACGGGACCGCGGCGATGAGCGCGATGGGGCCCGCCGGCTCCCACCCGGTCCTTCGAGAGATCAACCGCGCAAGGAGCCACGCCACGAGCACCAGGACGACGGCGCCTGCCGCAACCCCGATGCGACCCGCCGAGTCAGTCGGCACGACTAATGGCCGCCGAGCGATTCGTACACGGTAAGCGTACGTCTGGCGATTGCATCGATATCGTGCTCGCGGGCTTTCGCCATCCCCCGCTTTCTCAGCAACTCTCGGCGTGCCGGGTCCACCGCCGATGCCACCGCCAACGCGTCACGCAGGGCGGCCGTCAATGCGCCGATATTGCCCGGCTCGACGAGCCAGCCTGTCTCCCCATCCTCGACCAGTTCGCCGATCGCACCAGCCGCGGACGCGACGGTCATCGCCCCCGCCGCCATAGCCTCGAGCGCAGCCAGCCCCAGGCCCTCCGGGTGTATTGACGGCATGGCGATTACCGCGGCCTGGCGCATGCGCTGAGCCGCCTCGACGTGCGGCAGCGGCCCGGTGAACTCAGCTCGAACGCCAGCCATCGCCGCGGCCTTCTCCAACCCGGCGCGCTCGGGTCCCCCTCCCACGAACCGGAGCCTGACCTGGGCGTCGCCCAGGTCCGCCGTGGCCTGCATCAGCTCATAGACGCCCTTTTGGGACGAGAGCCAGCCAACGAAGAGGATCTCCTTGGGGTCGCGGCCGAGGTCGGGCCCCGAGAAGAGGCCGAGGTCGACCCCCGGCGAAAGGACGATGAGACGCGCCGGCTTGATGCCATAGCGCGACTCGAGCAGATCCCGAGTGAAGATGCTGTTCGCCACGACCAGCTGAGCGCGCTTGAGCAGCCACATGGCAATGGCGTGGTGACTCGATGAACGAAGGGCGAGCCCCATGACGTCGGTCCCGTGACAGTAGACGACGAGCGGTGCTCCGGCGAGGCGGGCCGCGAGGAGCCCGATGATCGCTGTCGGATACGCCACGTGAGCTTCCACCACCTGAGGACGGGCATGTCGCACTCGTGCGGCCAGCCCCGCCCAGAGGGCTCGAACCGCGAGCGACAGATATTTTCGTAGTTGTGCTCGATGGACGCGCACCCCGCTGATGGCGACCACCGCGACATCAGCTCCGGCTCGCCTCAGCGCGTCCGCGTGCGCGGCAACGAAGGTCCCGAAGGCAGGCTGCCGAGCATCCGGATACAGGTTTGAGACGATGAGCACACGCAACGCGGGCGGCCCTCAGCAGGGGGCTGTACGGGAAGGACGACAACTTGCCTCGCGCGGAGGAGGCGTCGTCCGTACGAATCGATCGAATGCCCCCTACTCTAACGCTGTGGCACCAGACCCGCAGCTCCCCAGCCGACTGCACAGCCGCGCGGCAGCGCTCTTTCCGTCCGCATCGATCCGTGGGCTGATGACGTTCGCCCCGCCCAGGGTAGCCGAGCTGATCGACCTGCTCGACGGGAATGCGGGGATCATGGTTGCGATCAATGCGGAGAAGATCGCCAGCGCCGATCCAGCCGTAGCGGATCTGAGCGCAAGGCACCTCGGCTATCCGGACGGCGTTGGTGCGGTCCTGGCCCTGCGACGGCGTGGCATCCAGGCAACCAGAATGCCCGGCGCCGGCCTGTGGCTCACCATCATCCAACGATACGCGGGACGGCGGTCCTTTCTCCTGGTGGGTGGAACCGAGGAGGTGATCCAGCTGGTGACCAAGCGACTCGTGAGGCGACATCCGGGGATACGGCTGCGGTCGCGAAACGGTTACCTGTCGGAGGCCGATGCACAGGAGCTCGCGGCTGAGATCGGCGACTGGAAGCCGGACTTTGTGTTCGTCGCCATGGGCTCGCCGCGCCAGGAGATCCTCATGGAGCGCCTCTTCTTGGTCCATCCCGCGGTGTACATGGGCCTCGGCGGAAGCTTCGACATCTATGCCGGCAGAAAGCGGAGAGCGCCCGGCTGGCTTCAGGGAATGGGACTGGAGTGGGCCTATCGTTTTCTCCGCGAACCGGTGCGGCTTCGGCGCCTGCCCACATACCTGCGATTCGCCGCGCTGTTAGCAACGGGGAGGTGTTAATGCTCAACCGGCCTTCGGTGTGCGTCGTGGGGCTCGGTTACATAGGACTCCCGACTGCCGCAATGCTTGCGAACGCGGGCCACGCCGTGGTCGGCGTCGACATCAATGCCGATGTGGTCGATACCATCAACGCGGGACGAGTGCACATCGTCGAGCCGGACCTGGCGGCCCTCGTTGGCGACGTGGTTCGTTCCGGCAGCCTCAGCGCGAGCACTGAGCCAGTCGCTGCGGACGTCTTTCTCATTTGTGTGCCGACTCCATTTGCGGGCGAAACCGTTACGCCGACCCCCGACATCAGCCACGTGCTCGCTGCGGCGCGCTCGATTGCATCAATGCTGGTGGACGGCAACCTGGTGATCATCGAATCCACCTGCCCGGTGGGAACGACGGAATTGATTCGAGATGAACTGGCGGCCCAGGGGGTGCACATGGATCGAGTCCGTCTCGCGTACTGTCCCGAGCGCGTGCTGCCTGGCAGGATCCTGCAAGAGCTCGTCTCCAACGACCGCATCGTCGGAGGGATCGACGAGGCGTCCTCTTCGGCTGCGGCAGCGTTCTACCGGACGTTTGTGAAAGGGTCTGTCCTCACAACCAGCAGCCGGACAGCAGAGATGGTGAAGCTGGTCGAGAACAGCTTCCGGGATGTGAACATCGCCTTCGCCAACGAGATCTCTATCCTGTCCGAGCACCTGGCGATCGACTCATGGGAGGTGATCCGCCTCGCCAACCGTCATCCGCGCGTCGACATCCTTCAACCAGGGCCGGGGGTAGGCGGTCACTGCATCGCGGTCGACCCGTGGTTCGTCGTCGCCAAGGATCCCGCTACTGCGCGCCTCGTGCGAACCGCCCGGGAAGTGAACGATGCGAAAACGGAGTGGGTGATCGCCCAGGTTCGCGCCACGGCCGCCGTGATCGGCGCCGGACTCTCTCGGCCGGTCCGCGTCGCCTGCCTGGGGCTGGCGTACAAGCCCGATGTCGATGACCTTCGCGAGTCTCCAGCGATTCGAGTGGCATTATCGCTGGCCGCCGCGGGGATCGACGTGCTTGCCTGTGAACCGCACCTGACCGAGCATCCCCTGCTGAAGCTCTACCCGATGGAGGACGCCGTCTCTGAATCGGACCTCGTGGTGGCCCTGGTCCGCCACTCCCAGTTCATCGGCCTATCATTCGGCGACAGGCCAGTGCTCGACTACTGCGGCCTGACGGTTGGGTCGCTGACGGCTTCCGCCACCCCGGCGTGATGCCCAACACAGATGGCGGTCATCGCGCCGCGGTCGTCATTGGCACGCGGCCGGAGGCGATCAAGCTCGCACCGGTGGTCAGCGAGCTCCGCAAGCGCGGCATCGATACCACCATCATTGGCACTGGCCAGCACCGGGACCTCGTCGACCCTGTGCTCGAGCTGTTCGGGCTCGCGCTCGACCTTGATCTGCAGATCATGGAGGCGGAGTCCAGCCTCAATGCTGTCCTGAGCCGGGCCATCGAGCGCCTCGGGTCTGCGCTTGAGACGATTCGCCCCGACGTGGTCGTCGTGCAGGGCGACACCAGCAGCGCCGTTGGCGGCGCGCTTGCCGCGTTCAACTCGCGCATCCCGGTCGCCCATGTCGAGGCGGGGCTCCGCTCGCACGACCTCGCCCTGCCGTTTCCGGAGGAGATGCATCGGCGCGTCATCAGCATCGTCACGCGCTGGCATTTCGCACCGACCGAGCACGCTGCCGCCGAGCTGGCGGCTGAGCGCGTTCCCGGCCAGGTCCTGGTGACGGGCAACACCGTTGTGGACGCCGTCAACTACATCCTGTCGGTGGCGACGACACACCCTCACACCGTCACGGCACCGGAGGGCCCGTACCTGCTGGCCACCGCCCACCGGCGCGAGTCGTGGGGTGCGCCGATCCGCAATATCGCACTGGCATTGCGCGACGTGCTGGAGGAACATTCCGACCTCTCCGTCCTGTTCGTGACACACCCCAACCCAAAGGCGCGCCACCCCGTGGAAGAAGTTCTCTCGGCGCAGCCGCGCGCCAGCGTCGTTGGAGCAATGGAGTACGACGAGTTCCTCGCGGTTCTGCGCGGTGCCGTTCTCGCCGTCACCGATTCCGGCGGCGTCCAGGAGGAGGGGCCCACGCTGGGTGTGCCGGTCCTCGTCACCCGCGAAGTGACCGAGCGGCCGGAGGGACTTGCGGCCGGCGCTGTGCGAATGGTCGGCACAAGACGCGTGAACGTTCGGCGGGTGGTCGGCCAGCTGCTCGACGACCCTGCGGAGCGGTCGCGGATGGCAACGGCAGGCCACCGTGTCTACGGTGACGGAACTGCAGCTACGCGCATCGTCGACACCCTCGTCTCGGATCTCCTCCGATCCGTTTGATCGCAGAGGCCATACTCGCGTAGAGTGCTCGCCGTCGCACCGCCCCGGACACGCATGGCCACCCATATCGAGGAGTTCGTCGAGCCAGATGATCCGGCGACACCTCATGCCACTCCGCGTCGCGCTCATGCTTGGCGACGGCGTGACCGCGGCATCAGTGTTCCTGCTCATCTCCTTCGTTCGGTTCGGTGACGGCGCCTGGACGACCTTCTGGTCTCGTACCAGCATCGACATTCGTGTCGCGGCGATCATGTTCGGGATCGGGTGGGTGATTGCCCTCTGGTATCACGGCCTCTATCGCCTTCGGGTCAGCTGGCAGCTGCGGACCGAGGCCAAGGACATTGCGCGCTCGACCTTGGCGGTCGCAGCCATCACGCTCGCGTCCCTGTTCCTGATGCACCAGGACGGGGTCAGCCGACTCCTGCTACTGGCCCTATTCATCACGCAGCCGTTGGTGACCTTCGCCGAGCGGGGGGTCCTCCGACTTGCGTTCAATCAGGTGCGCAAGCGCGGGTACAACACCCGCCGCATGCTCATCGTCGGGACCGGGCGTCTTGCCCAGGACTTCGCCGACCTGGTGGAGGCGCGACCGGGCCTGGGGATCCAGGTCATCGGCCACCTGTCGGTGCCGGGCGAGGTACAGCACCTGGCCACTCGGCCGATCCTGGGCAGCATCGAGGAGATCGAGGCGGTCTTCCACACGAACGTTGTGGACGAGGTTGCGGCTTGCCTGCCTGCCGAATCGGCCAGCTACCTCGAGCCGGTGGCCAGCCTGGCGGCCGATGAGGGCAAGACCGTTCGAATCCCGATCGATCCGCACGACGGCGCAATGCTCCACGCACGCGCCGAGGAGTTCGAGGGGCTACTCGTTCGATCGATGATCCACGACGGACATCGGGAAGCGGGCCTCGCCGTAAAGCGATTGATGGATATCGCGGGAGCGACGTTGGGACTGGTGATCCTCAGTCCGGTGCTGCTTGTCACTGCCCTCGCGATCCGGGCGCTGGATGGACCACCGGTCCTCTTCCGGCAAATGCGCGTCGGGCTTCATGGACGGCCGTTCACCATCATCAAGTTCAGGACCATGGCGCCCGATGCCGAGGAGAGGCTGCACGAGGTGGCGCACCTCAACGAGCTGGAGGGTGCGGCCTTCAAGGCCTCGAACGACCCACGCATGAGCTCGGTTGGAGCGGTGCTGCGACGAACGAGCATCGATGAGCTGCCGCAGTTGTGGAACGTGCTCCGGGGCGAGATGAGCCTGGTCGGCCCGAGGCCCCCGCTGCCATCCGAGGTGGTGGATTACGACATCTGGCATCGTCGCCGGTTGAGCATGAAGCCGGGCATGACGGGCCTTTGGCAGGTCGAGTCGCGGCACGAGCCGAACTTCGACCGCTGGGTCGAGCTTGACCTCAGCTACATCGATCGCTGGACCCTGTGGCTCGACCTTAGCATCCTCCTGCGCACGATGCCCAGCGTGCTGATGACTCGCGGGCGCTGAGCTCGGCTAGAATGCCTCGAGGTAGCGGTCGACCTCCCAGCTGCTGACCTGCATCCGGTACTCGTCCCACTCCTCGGTCTTGGCCTCGACGAATCGCTCGAAGACGTGCTCGCCGAGCGCCTCGGCGATGACCGTGTCCTTTGACAGCTCGTCGAGCGCCTCGCGCAGGGTGCCCGGAAGCTGCTTGATCTTGCGGCTCTCGAGCTTGGCGGCGTCGAAGTGGTAGAGGTTCTCCTCGACCGGATCGGGGGGCGTCAGCTTGCGGGCCACGCCGTCGAGGCCGGCGGCCACCATGCAGGCGAACGCCAGGTACGGGTTCGACGACGGATCGGGGCAGCGCAGCTCGATCCGGGTGCTGTTGAGCTGCCCCTTGCTGATCTGTGGAATCCGGATCAGAGCGGACCGGTTGATGCGCGCCCAGCCGATGTAGACCGGTGCCTCGTAGCCGGGCACGAGCCGCTTGTAGCTGTTCACCAGCGGGGCCAGGACCGCGATCATGCCCCGTGCGTGCTCGAGCGTCCCCGCGATGTAGCTCCGCGCCATCGACGAGAGGCCGTACGGGTCGGAAGCATCGGCGAAGGCGTTCTTGGCCTTCTTGATGTCCCACAGGCTCTGGTGGCAGTGCATCCCCGAGCCGTTGATCCCGAAGAACGGCTTCGGCATGAACGTCGCGTACAGACCCTGGCGCGCGGCGACCGCCTTCAGGGTGGTCTTGAAGGTCACCGCGTTGTCGGCCGTGCGGAGGGCGTCGGCGTACTCGAAGTCGATCTCGTGCTGACCGGTCGCCACCTCGTGGTGGGCCGTCTCGACCTTGATCCCGAAGGCCTCGAGGTCGTTCATCATCTCCTTGCGAACCTCGGTGCCGAGGTCGCTGGAGAGGTCGAAGTAGCCGGCCGCGTCGTGCGGCAGGGCCTCGACCGCGTCATCGCTCCGCTTCAGCAGGAAGAACTCGAGCTCCGGGCCGGTGTTGAGCACGTAGCCGAGCTTCTTGGCCTTCTCGAGCTGCCGGCGCAGGACCCAGCGCGGGTCGCCGGGGAATGGCTCGCCGTGCGGCGTGAAGACGTCGCAGATGACCCGCGCCGCCCCGGTCGACCGTGGCTTGCCATCGACATCGATCCCCGGCTCCCAGGGGATCGGGGCGAACGTGTCGAGATCGGGGACGAGGAACATGTCGGACTCGGCGATCCGCGCGAAGCCCTCGATGCTGCTGCCGTCGAACCACTTGCCGTGCTCGACCGCCTCTTCCAGCTGGTGCATCGGCACCTGGACCGATTTGACCTGGCCCACGATGTCGGTGAACTGCAGGCTGACGAAGCGCAGGTTGCGGTCCTCGGCGAGCTTCAGGGCGGCGGCGAGCTGTTTGGTGGCCATTCATGGGTCTCCGTGTGGTCAGGGAAAGGTGACGCGCCGAAACTAGCCGTCAGACCCCCTGGGCGGAAGGTGTTGATCCGATATTGGAGAGCCGAACAATTGTGCACTGTGCACAATTCGGTGCGGTCAGGGTGCGCGGCGCTGGACGTCGGCCAGAATCCGCAGGGCGTCCTCCGGCCGGCGGGGATCGATGCCCTGTTCCGCGCTCGCGGCGCGGAGCCGATAGAGGACCGTGTTGCGATGGACACCGAGCGCCCGCGCCGCCGGCGCGATCCGGCCGTTGCTGCGGGCGACCGCCAGCAGCGTCGCCGCGAACCGATCCGTCGCAGGTGTCTCCGCAGCTCGCTGGGCCGGGCGGCATGCTGGCGGCGCTGCCGGCGGGCGGCGCAGCAGCGCGCGCAGCGTCACGCCGAGCGCGTCGGCCGCTACCTCGTCGACCCTCGCAAAGGGGAGGTCATCGAAAAGCCACGCAGAGGCCCCCGGCCGCACACGACGCTCGAGCAGCCAGAGGCCATCACGCGTGCGTCGTGAGCTCTCGCTCCTCGATCCCCCGGCGAGGAGACGGGCGTGGGTGGCCGCGAACCTGGCCGCCAGCGCCCTCCCCGCCGGCCGCGGATGCAGGGCGCGCAGCTCGCCGTCAGCCACCACCGCCACGCCGCGCCGCATGCGGGCCGCCACAAGCCCGGCCGGAGCGGCGGGGTCCGGGTCAGCCAGGGCTGCCTCGGCCGCCGCGAGGCGCAGCTCCGCGCTGAGGCGCTGCAGGTGGCCCGATTCGTCGCGCAGGTAGGTCGCGAAGGCATCGGCGAGCTGCGCGCCGGCACGGACGCTCGCGAGGATCGGGAGCGAGCTCTCGGCCGCCTCGAGCCGCGGCGATCCCACCAGGCCGGCGACCACCACCCCGACCGGGTCCAGGCCTGCCGCCGCGAAGGTCGCGAGGAGCGCGTCCAGCGGCCGGCCGCTGATCAGTGACGCATCGACCACCAGCAGCTCGCCATCGACCGCGGGCGGAAGCTGGGGTGCCGCGGCCCTCGTACGGAGCACGCCTCGGGCTGGAGCGCCCAGCCGCGTCACGCTGCCTGAGATGAGTCGCGCCTCCGGGTCGATCGCGCGCCACAGGTCGAGCAGGCTGGTCACGGAACTGCACCGCGGGCCGCGGCCGCGAGCTTGCCCCCGAGCCGGGAGAGCTCGGCCTCCGGGTTGTCGAAGCGCTCGCCGCGGACGAGGAGCCGGATGCCGCCATCGGCGATGCGGAGCGTCATCCGCCGCCGCGGCAGCCAGAGGGAGACGGCGAGGCAGGCGACCAGCAGGGCAGCTCCACCGAACAGGATCCCCATGCCGGGATCCCGCCGCGAGAGAAAGGTGACGTATGCATCGAACCCGCTCAACCGCACCGTGACCGGCCCGATCCGCCGCTCATCGCCAGGCTGGAGGCGAATGCTGTCGACCACGCCAGTGCCATCCGAGGCTGTCACCGCGAGCTGATTCGCATCGGCATTGAGCAGGGTCAGGCCCAGAGTGAGGCCAGCGGTGGGCAGCTCGGCGAACGCGGACGGCCTGCCATTGATCATCGCGTCGAGCGGCAGCGGCGCGTCGAGGAGCGCCTGGCCGCCGAGTGTCTCGACCCGCAGCCGCACCGCCGGGCCGTAGGTCCAGCCATGCACCAGGTAGCCGCCGAAGTCGCCGGGACGATTGACCTGCACCAGCTGCGTGCCTACCGGCTCGCCGCCGCGCAGGAACGTGACCGTCGCGTCGAGCTTCAGCGGGCGTCCGTCCACGCCGAACGATGCGTCGAAGTGGTCGAGACGAACCGCGTCGGTGAAGCCGGATCGGGGGGTGTCCAGGAGCGCCTGCCCGCCTGGCAGGAGGCTGAACGTCGTCTCGCTGCTGAACGCACGCCCGCCGGCCGCACCGAGCAGCATGAGCACGAGCGCGAGGTGGCTGAACTGGCCGACCAGCCGCGACCAGCCGCGCCGCGTCCCGGCGAGCGCCCAGCGATCGCCCCGGCCATGCTCCTTCACCCGGTAGCCCGCCTTGCGCGCGACGGCGGCCAGCGCGGCAGGCGTCCCCTCGTCCGGCGTGTCCTCAAACGCGATCGGCTCGGTCAGGACGTCCGAACCATCCGAGATCGGGGCGGGGCGGCGCCATTCCTGCCAGGCGGAGGGCAGCCGCACGGCGACGCTGGCCATGCCGGCGCACAGGATCAGGCCCAGCAGGACCAGGTACGGCGGCGTGGAAAGGAGCCAGGCACCGGACCGGATCGCGGCCGCGATCGCGATCCCGGCGCCGGCGAGCAGCAGCAGCCCGAGCGCGAGCCGAGCGTCCGCGGCGAAGCGCAGGAGCCGTTGCGCCGCCTGCGCCAGTCGATCGGCTCGCCTGCCGCCGCCTGCGGCCAGAGCGGTCGATCGGCTCATCGGTCCTCCGTGTGCGCTAGGTCGCTGCGCCTGCGGCAGCGTTGGCCAGGTCCGCGACGATGTCCTCCGGATCCTCGAGGCCGATCGAGACCCGGATCATCCCGGGGCTCAAACCCGCGGCAGCCAGGTCGTCGTCGCTCATCTGGCGGTGCGAGGAGGACGCGGGATGGCTGCACAGGGTTTCGACGGTGCCCAGGCTGGTCGCGTGGACGGCGACCTCCAGCAGGTCGAGGAAGCGCTCGCCGGCCGGACGTCCGCCGGAGACCTCGAGCGCCATCATGCCGCCGGCCATGCCCTCGCGCAGCGTGCGGCCGGCGAGGCCGTGCTGCGGATGCGACGCCAGCCCCGGGTAGCGGATGGCGGCGACCCCCAGGGCTCCTTCGAGCGCCTCTCCCACCGCCAGTGCGTTCGAGCTGTGCCGGACCATGCGCAGGGCCAGCGTCTTGAGGCCGCGCAGCGCGAGGAATGCTTCCAGCGGAGCCGCGTTGCCGCCGGCGTTGATGACGATCTCCCTCGCCGCGTTGACGACCTGGGAGCTGCCAAGGATGGCGCCGCCGGTCAGGTCGGAATGACCGCCGATGTACTTGGTGGTGGAGTGCACCACCGCGTCGGCACCGAGTCCGAGCGGGTTGCTGAGGAACGGGGACGCGAACGTGTTGTCGACCGCGACCGCCACCCCTCGCTCGTGGGCGAGCGCGCTGATGGCCGCGATGTCGGCCATGGCGGTTGTCGGATTACTGATCGTCTCGAGCCAGACCAGCCGGGTCCGCTCGCCGATCGCCGCGCCGACGGCGGCAGGGTCGGTCGTGTCGACGGCGGTGGCCGTGATCCCCGCTCGAGCCAGCACCGACCGGGCAAGGCCGATCACGCCGCCGTAGACAGCGCGCGGAATGATCAGATCGTCGCCGGTCCGGAGGTAGGACAGGATGACGCCATGGATGGCAGCCATCCCCGATGCGGTGACGTGGCAGGCCTCGGCGCCCTCCAGCTCAGCCAGCGCGTCCTCTAACGCGGAGTGGGTCGGGTTCGAGTAGCGGCTGTACGAGTGCCCCGGTCGGGCGAACTCGAGCAGCTCGGCGAGCTCGAGGGCGCTGCCCACCTCGAAGGTGCTGGTCTGGTAGATGGGGACGTTGACCGGCGCCTGGGGCGCGGCAGGGACACGGCTGGCGGCCTTGATGGCACGAGTGGCGAAGCCCGGCATGACCGAACCGAGTCTAGCGGCGCCTACCGGCCGCCGGACGGTTGGACGGACGGTTCGCCGACCGAGCCGAGGACGAGCTGCTCGCCGATCGCGAGGATCGCTGCCAGATCCGGGATGAGGATATAGCCGGCGCTCGAATGCGCGTTGACACTCATGAACTCCGGCGGCTGCAGGACGATCCGCTGCAACTGTGACACGTCGGCCCCCTGCACTGCCGCAGCCAGCGCAGCCAGCCGCCCGGATGGGACATCCGTCG
Organism: Chloroflexota bacterium; assembly: GCA_040005815.1. Lineage (GTDB taxonomy): Bacteria > Chloroflexota > Limnocylindria > QHBO01 > QHBO01 > CF-167. The sequence goes on along the minus strand of JBDTYC010000009.1, from coordinate 5,099 downwards.
CAATCGTGTTCTTGACGGCGTCAAGCAGGCCTGGGAGGGCCAGCATCAGGTTTCCGGCAGTCAGCTTCTCACGGATGGCAGTGAGGATGTCCTGTTGCCGATCGGCGCGCACGAAGTCGTTATCTCCCGCCCCCTTCCGTGAGCGAGCGAAGCCGAGAGCGGTGTGGCCATTCATGTGATAGGCGCCGGGCTTGATGTAGAAGCCGACGTGATGCCCGTATTCATCGACATAGCTCGGGTCGCTGACGGCCCGCTTGACGACGATATCGACACCACCGATGGAGTCGACCGTCTGCTTGAAGCCGAGAAGGTTGACGGCCGCGAAGTAGTGGATCGGCACGCCGAGGAGCTTCCCGACGGTGGCCTTCAGCGTTTCGACACCGCCCTGCGGGAAGTCCGCCGGATGTGCCCCGGCAAACGACATGAGCGAGTTCAGCTTCTGGTTGTACGGGGCGCCATCCGGAAGGGGTACGCCGTACAGGTCGCGGGGTATCGAGATCATCGCGGACCTCGAGCCGTCGGGATCGAGGCTGACCACGAGCATCGTGTCGGTGAGCTGTGTGGTTCGTCCCGGGGCGCTGTCGATACCTACCAGGAGCACGTTCACGCGGTCGCCACGGGTGACGTCCGGTTGCCCGGATGGCTCGAGGAGCCGCCCGAAGGCGGGGAGTTTGCTCCGCAGGGTTGGGCCGTGGCTCCCGCCCAAGGCGACGCTGTCCAGCGTGTCGATCGCCTTGACGACGTAGTAGGCCGGGACCGCGTGCATCGCCAGCGTGACCACGACCAGCAGCGCCGTCGCCCACGACGCCCGGCTGCGGATCGTCGGCTGGGCCCGGTAGCCATGGGCCTGCATCACCGCGATCAACCGCCATCCTAGGAGCACCAGGTCCAGGACGATCAGACCGATCAGGAAGCGGAAGTCGAAGAGCCGTGTGAGGACCTGCGACGACGCAACGCCCAGAACGAGGACGATCAGCCCGATCAAGACCACCACGGGCGCAGCCAACAGCACGGCCAGCCCCGTCTCCCCGTTGTAGGCCTGCCCCAGGCCAGGGAAGAGGAACGAGAGGAATGCGGCGAATGATGCTCGCGGCCCCTGTGGCGGCGGGCCGTAGCGCTTGGCCGGCGCGTCGTCCATGGGCGCAATGTTGCCACGGCTGCGATTCGAACGGACCGGGTAGGATCTGGGGATGCACTTCCTGCGTCGCTTCAGCCGCGGTCAGGTCGCGGCTGGGGCGGCCGCGGCGCTCGTCGCATTGGGTCTTGCGACCTGGCTCGTTGTCGGTGGCGGGCCTGATACCCAACCCCCTCCTTCTCCGTCCGAGACGCTATCGGCAACGGCCCTACCCTCCCCCTCCCCGCTTCGGAGCCCGTCCCTGACCGCGACGCCCCTCATCTCCTGTCCGCTGACCGGCCTCCCCCTCGACGATCCATCGCGGCGCGACAAGGTAGCGATTGCGGTACAGATCGAGAACAATCCCATAGGACGACCGGCTCGCAACCTCTCGAGCGCGGACATGGTGGTCGAGGCTCCGGTCGAGGGTGACACGACGCGCTTCAGTGCCATCTTCCTGTGTCGCTCGACGGATAGGTTGAGCGGGCCGATTCGCAGCGCTCGCTACTACGAGGTCGACCTCTGGCAGGATCTCGGCATCCTCCCGGTCGGGTTCGGGGCGAGTGGCGGAGCACTCTCAAAGTTCGCAGCGGCTGGCATGCCCTACGTCAACGGGATCACCGGCGCCTGGCCGTGGTTCGAGCGGTATGGCAACAAACCGGCGCCCCACAACCTGTACGGGGACCTCGAGGCGCTCCGAGCAGCCCTCGGCCAGGGGGGCGCGATCGATCGTCTGGCCGTGAAGGTCGGGCCGCTGCGACCCCCGTTCACATTCGATGCCACCGTGGCCCTGCCAGCCGGCCGTCCCGTCGGTGCCTTCGAGATCCATACCAACCGCACCTGGCGCTTCGGGTGGACTTTCAGCGCGGAGACGGGCCTCTGGACGCGCCAGGACCTTGGGGTGATGGTGACCGACGCGGTGTCTGGCGCCCCGCTCACCGCCTCACATGTCGTGGTGCAGCGCGTGCAGGAGGAGATCGTCTTCGGCGACCCCGATCCCGGGGGCAACACACGCCGTCTCCAACACCTGGTCGGCCACGGCGACGGCACCCTCTATTCGGCGGGGAAGGCGATCCCCCTGCTCTGGTCTCGACCGACCGCTGCCGATGCGACGCGGTGGACCTATGCCGACTCCGGCGCCGCGGTGGTCCTGCTGCCCGGCGTCGTGTGGTGGGAGATCATCCCGATCGCGGCGCCCCTGACGGAATCCTAGGAGTCGCGCTCCCGATCGGCCCGCGACGAGGACGGGCTGGACAGGAAGGCGTCCATCGCCCGACGGATCTGGTGGTCGGGGTCCATGTTGAGTCGCGCGGCAGCGATCTGACGGCGCAGGTCCGCCGGGTCGGGCTCGTCCTCCCCATGTGCCTCGTGGTTGGAGCCGTTCGTCGCCGCGGGCGGGATCAAGAAGGCAGTGGCGGTCGACGGCCCCGGCACATCACTGGCGGCCTCTGCAGGCTCTGCAGCATCCGCGGCTTCGGTGGGCTCCGCGGTTTCGGCGGCCTCCGCGGCCACAACGGGGGCGGCCGCGGTCGAAGCGACCTGTGCCACCGGCGGTTCGCCGGCATCCTCCGGGGCCGCCAGCAGCTTGGGGGGGACACGCCGCGGCCGTGGGTTGCCGCTGATCTGGTTCTTGCCGAGTGACTTGGCCTGGTACATGGCCCGATCGGCGGCGACCATGAGCTCCTCGGTAGTCGACCCGTCCTCAGGGTGCGAGACGAGGCCGATGCTCACGCTGGTGGGGGTCTGGTCGGTCCCGAGCGACTCGCCGATCTGCTCCACCCCTTCGCGGATCTTCTCCGCGACCACGTAGGCACCGATGAACTCGGTCTCCGGCAGGAGGACCAGGAACTCGTCCCCGCCGTAGCGGTACGCGGAGTCGACGGTGCGGATCGACCCGGTGATCGCCCGCCCGACAGCGCGCAGCACCTCATCACCGCGGAGGTGTCCGCCGGAGTCGTTGATCGCCTTGAGCCCATCGAGGTCGATCATCAGCACGCAGAAGCCCCGGGTGCTGCGCCGGGTGCGCTGCACCTCCTGCTCGAGGGTCGGGAAGAGCGCCCCGCGGTTGAAGAGGCCGGTGAGCGGATCGGTCTGCGCCAGCTCCAGCACCTTGGCCCGGGCGCGCCGCTCAGAGCCCGCGTACACGCCGGCGAGATAGGCGAGCAGCCAGAGCGAGCCGAGGTTGACCGCCACCGGGAGCAGCTCCGCGCCGGTGGCAGTGACGCCGCCGTCGAAGAGCAGCTGGCCGATGTAGGCCACGGACGCCGCTGCCGTGACGAGCAGCGCCAGCCGGCTGCCCATCGTCAGTGCCGCGGCCACGACAAGCAAGTGGTAAGTGAAGACGAATGGCGAATCGGCGCCCCCCGTGAGCCAGACGAGGCCGGTCGCCACGACGAGGGCCGCTACGACCTCGATGCCGACCGCGGTGCGTCCCCGCCAGCGCCGCGGCAGCATCTCGTGCAGGACGACAACGATCACCACGGCAGCACCGCCAAGCAGGTAGATCGCGGAGCGATTCTCGGAGAACGCGCCGGAAACGCCGACGCCGACGAGCACGAGGGCAATCGCAACCCACCAGACCACGCGCACCACCGCCTCGTGCGAAGGTGCAGTCGGTTCCTCGATAGCGGCATCGGCCCGCAAGGTCGGCGGAGCATCGGCGTCGATTGGCTGGTCGCCCCAGCCTCGAATGACCGCCAGAAGCGCCCCCAAGCCCACGAGCGCAGCAAGCCCGCCGGTGACGAGGATGAAGATCAGTTGTGCTGTCACGTTCCTCACTGAGGCGCTGCTATGCCCGGATGCGCCCGTATTGGTAGCTGGCCCGCGTCGGGCTAGTCTAGGGTGTAGCGCGAGGTACGCGCAAAGGTACTAACCCCACCGAAACGACCTTGCGTGGCGCGCAGGCACCACGTGGTCAGAACGTACCAGTCGCTCGGGGCGTTGCTCCGCTACCTCACCGAGCAACGATCAAGCCTGCCGTGGCGGCTGCGGCCGAGATGCCCCACAGCAAGAATGTTGCCGCCCGTTGTGAGATTCCCAGTCCGAGCAGCCGATGGTGAACGTGCAGCTTGTCTGGCGCAAAGAGCGGGGCGCGTGCCAGCGTCCGACGGATGATGGCCCAGGCAGTGTCGATGAGGGGAAGGGCAAGCACGAGTACCGGAACCCACGGCGCTGCCCCCGGCGATCCCGTCTGGGTCACCGTCACGGCCGCGGCTGCCACGACGAAGCCGAGCAGGATCGAGCCCGTGTCGCCCATGGTGATAGTGGCCGGAAAGAAGTTGAACGGAAGGAACCCAAGGACTGCACCGGCACCGGCACCGAGGAGGGCCGCCAGTGATGGAGGCAACCCCGCACCGGCGGCGATCAGGTAGAAGGCGCTCATCGCGATCAGGACCACGCCCGAAGCAAGGCCATCCAGGCCGTCGATCAGGTTGATTGCGTTCATGACGACCACGAACCAGACCACCGTCACCGGGACCGCCAGGAAACCGAGCGTGGCGTGGCCCCACGGGCCGTCCAGAAACTCGATCGAAAGCCCCAGCAAGCCAACAACGACCCCGATACCGACCTGGGCCAACAGCTTCACGCGTGCGCGGATGCCGAATAGATCGTCGACGACTCCGATGCACACAATCAGCGCGGCGCCGATCAGGACCGCCAGCAGTCGGCTTTCGTCACCAGTGCTGATCCCGCTACTGGAGCCAAGGACCAGTGCTGCCGCCAGGCCGAGATAGAAGGCCGCGGCGATCGCGATCCCGCCGAGCCGGGGGATCGCGACATCGTGGATCTTGCGTTCATCCGGCTCGTCTAAGAGCCCTCGGCTTCGAGCCAGATATCGGACCAGCGGTGTCAGGACGAGCGCCGCGGAGAAGGCTGCGACGAGAGCTGCGACGAAGGGCGGCATGGGTGGCCGATGATACCGACGGGGATTGGTCGGGGCGACTGGATTCGAACCAGCGACCTCCTGCTCCCAAAGCAGGTGCGC
>JBDTYC010000008.1:0-17899 GCA_040005815.1 Chloroflexota bacterium | reverse complement strand
CGGCTCACCCTGCGCTGGTCGTTGCGGAGCGAGATGCGGCTCCTCTTCGAGCTAGCCGGCCTCAAGGTCGTTGCCGACTACGGCGACTTCAGGGGCGGGCCGCCGGCTTACGGCCGCGAGCAGGTCTGGGTGCTGGGGCACGCGGAGGGTTAGCGGCACGCGCCGAGATTGCCGGCGCGCAGGCTAAGGCATTGCCTGACGTTCCTACCCATTCCTGTCTCGCAGGAGCCGGCCGCGCAAACTTCGGACGCCGTACCAGAAGCGATTGGTGACGAGGTCGAAGAGGCCGGGGTGGCGGAGCGGGAAGCCGCCGAAGGTGCGCTTGAAGTCGGAGAAGCCGCGCCAGGCGGGATCGGCGGTCGTGTCGTCCGGTTCGGTGACGCCCCACATGTCGACACTCGTACAGCCATCGGCGGCCAGAGCTCGGAGCACAGTGGCCATGACCGCGTGGGCGGCGTAGTGGTGCTTGTAGCGCTCGTCGCGGAGGAGCGCGCCGTAGAGGTAGTAGGCGCGGCTGGCGACGCGCGGGAAGGCCATGGCGGCGACCGGTGTGCCGTCGACGCGCGCGATGCCGAGGTACCAGCCGGCCGAGGCAGAAAACTCAGCCGCCAGGCGGGTCAGGAACTCAGGCGAGCGGACCCGGAAGTCGCCGCGCTCGGCGGTAATGGTGAGCAGATCGTGGAGGATCGCGATCTCCGCGAGATCGGGATCGCGAGAGATGGTGACCTGCGTGCCTTCGCGCTCGGCGCGGCGAGAGAGGCGGCGGGCATCGGTGTGCCAGGAGGCTTCGAGCTTGGTTGCACCGTCGACTAGGTCGATCAGGCGAGTCGTGGGGGCCTGCAGATCCGGCGCGCGACGGAGATGGTGAGTCTTGACGAGGGCGGCGATGGCAGTGGGATCGCCGGGCTCGGCGCGTGGGTCGACCTTGACGACGAGTGCCTTCTCCTTGCGGGCGAGGGTGCGCAGCCCCTGGATAAGCCAGGCGAAGAGGCGATCGGCATCGGGGGCCAATCGATCCCAAACCGGGCCATGAGCAACATAGGCGACCTGGCGGCCGAACCTCGCCGGCCGCATAAGGGCCTGGGCCACGCCGCGGATCTGTCCGTCGTCATCGAGGAGGAGGCGGGCCGGCGGCTCGCCGGCGAGTGCGGTGCATTCGCCCCATGCCCAGGATTGGAGGAGATCGGCCTCCGGGCGGGACGCGACGAACGCGTCCCATTTGGGACGGTCGGTGTTGTCGGCGCGGCGGAGGATGGGAGGCATAGGTCAGAAGGCTAACCGGTGGATTGGCGGACCACCTGCGCGCGGAGCTGCCTGAGGTAGGCGGCGGCACCAGGCCAATCGGCCCAGGATGGCGCGTAGGTTTCGGGGGATTCCTCGATTGCGTGTGCCGGTCCCGGTCCCAGTGCGCGGGGGCCGGCAGCAGCTGTCAACCGATGGTCGAAGGTCAGCAGCGCCGCGTCCGCCGACTCAGCAAGGGCCAGGTACGCAGCGTCGTATCCCGAGAGGCCGTGACGGCCCATGACGTCGAGCGTAAGCAGCACCTGTGGTCGATCGAGCTCAACAGAGGTGAGCTCGAAGCTCTCGAGGTCGACGATCGACTGCAGCACGAGCCCCGGTGGCTGACGGTAGCGAGTGATGAGCACATTGAGGATCTCGAGCCAGAAGAACGCTGGGACAAGGATCTTGCCGTCCGCGCCGCGCTCGCGAAGGAGTCGCACCGCCCACTCGAAGCCCGGCTCCTCGATGCAGATTGCTATTGCAACTGAGGCATCGACCACAATCGGCGCCGATTTATCAGACGTCATCGCGCGCCCGCTCCTCGCGGATCGCCGTCACTGCGTCCGGTGCGTCCGCAGGCATTAATCCGGAGGCTCGAAACCATTTCCCGCGGGCGATCAGGCGGTCGAGTGCCTCGACACGGCGTTTTCTGCGCTCTTGCTCGTCGGGATCGAGGCGAGCCGCCTCCTCATACGGGATCAGGACCGCCATCGGCCTGCGGTCGCGCTCGATCACGATGCGCTCCCCAGCTGAGGCCGCATCGAGGATCTCACCTAGGCGCGCACGAAGGCCCATCGCCGTCACGATTCTCATAGTCCGCCATGATGATTGGCTATGCGAATGCCGTCAAGGGGCGATGGATCGATAATCGGCGCATGCCCAGCCCCAAATTTGTCCCCAGCGTCTCCCACTGCGACAACGGCGCGGTCCGTTTTCGTGGGTTCCTGCTGGACGGCGAAATGCACGGCGCCTGGGAGTTCTTCCGGAAGGACGGGAGCCCGATGCGATCCGCCGAGTTCGACCGCGGCCAACAGATCGGGATCTGGCGGACCTTCGATCGGGCTGGCAAGATCGTCAAGGAGACCGATATCTCGAAGGGGGACTAGTCGTCGCTGCCGGAGAGCCTGTGGCCCGTGAGGCGCAGGCGAGCGCGCTGGGCGACGCCGTAGGCCGGGAGGATGACGCGGAGCGCTGCATCCTGGACGCCGCGAAGGGGCAGGTCCCGGGCGCCGATGTAGTCGATCTGGGCGCCGCCGAAACCCTCCTTGAACTGGGCGATCCCGCCGGTGGCGATGCCCCACAGGTCATACGTGGCGAAGCCGTCGGCCTTGAAGGCGCGGATCGCCTCCCACTTGAGCAGGTAGTTGGCGTGCGAGGCGGCGCCGGCATCGGTCATGCCGCCGTAGGCCTCGGCCGCACCATCGCCGCACGTGAAGTGGAAGAGGGTGGCCACCCGCTCACCGGCGAGGGTCGCGAAGAAGAGGCGCGCGTGGCTGGCTGGAGCGAAGAGACTCCAGACGCGCTCGTAATAGTCCCGCACCCGGGCGGCGAAGCCGGCCCGCTCGGCGGTATCGGCGTAGATCCGATAGAAGTCAGCAAGTGCAACCGCGGTCTCGCCGGGCGTCGCCGACAGGCTGAGCTGGGTGACCGTCACGCCCTCCCGCTCGGCCTTGTGGACGTATTGGCGGTGCTTCTTGCTCATCTGGGCGAGGAGGGCCTCCTCGTCAGGCGCCAGGTCGAGAAGGCGGGTGCGCGGCGGCTGCACCTTGGCGGCCTCGCGCCATGGGGCCGCGAGGAGCGCAGTTCCAAGAAAATCCCCCGCGCTCGCTTCCGGATCGACCTTGAGGGTGGCGATTCCCTCTGAGCGACCGAGCTCGCGGAGCGCGGAAAGCATGGCGCGTCGGATGGCTGGATCGTCGAGCTGGCCGATGGGGCCGCGCGGTGCGTACCCAAGCCGCCAGCCTACGAGCGGGACCTGCCGGACAAGCACCTGGGCGCCGGCCAGCGGCCGGTCGGGGGTCTCCCCCACCGCCAGGCGAATCGGGCGCCAGCCCGATGTCTCCCGCAACTCGCCCCACTCCCACAACTGCGGGAAGCTGCGGTACGGAGCGTGCTCGACGAACGCGTTCCAGACGTCGCGGTCGGTGACGCGGAAGGCGGCGAGGTCAGGCATCGGCCTTGAAACCGGCAGCAGCCAGCTCCTGGCGAGCCACCTCGCGCTCGTCCCACCAGCGCTTTTCGCTGGCGTAGAAGATGCTCCCCTCGTGCCCCTTGCCGGCCAGCAGGATCATGTCCCCGGCTTTCGCAAGGCCGATGGCGTGGGCGATCGCGGCTCGCCGGTCGTCGATCACCCACAGGTTGCTGCCGTCGCGGGCACCAGCAGACCGAGCGCCCTGGGCAATCGCCTCGTTGATGGCGTGACGGTCCTCCAGGCGCGGATCTTCATCGGTCACCACGGCCAGGTCCGCGAGCTCGGCCGCAACCTTGCCCATCGCCGGGCGCTTGATCCGGTCCCGCTCCCCCGCCGAGCCGAAGACGACGATCAGCCGTCCCGTGGTCAGTGGCCGCAGCGTGCGGAGCATCTTGGCCAGCGAATCGGCGGTATGGGCATAGTCGACCACCACCCCGAACGGCTGCCCCGCGTCGATGCGCTCCATGCGGCCCGGCACGCCGCTGACCGCGCCGATTGCCTCGGCCGCCGCGGGAGGGTCAACCCCCTCGACCTCGGCCAGGGCGAGCGCGGCCAGCGCGTTGTGCACGTTGAAAGCACCGGGCAGCTGGAGGTGGACCTGACCACTCCAGGCAGGTGTGGTAGCGGTGAAGGTCGTGCCATCGGCCCGGGCCTCGATCTCGCTGGCACGGACCAGGGCACGGGCGTCGGTCCCGTAGGCCACTACCCGGTCGCGGGCGCGGTCACGGAAGTAGCCAAAGGACGGGTCGTCGGCGTTCAGGATGGCGAGCGGCGCCTCCTCGACCAGCATCGCCTTGGCTGCCCGATACGCCTCCAGCGACCCATGGAAGTCCAGATGCTCGCTGGTGAGGTTGGTCACGACCCCGACCCGGAAGCGGCAGTTCCGCACGCGGGACTGCGCCAGGCCATGGCTGGTCGCTTCCATCACCACGCTGTCATTCCCGGTCTCCACCATCTCGCCCAGCAGCTCCTGGAGCTCGAGCGACTCCGGCGTGGTGTTGCGATTGTCGTTCGGACGGACCTCTTCTCCCACTCGTACTGCGACGGTCCCAATCATCCCCGGCCGCTTGCCCCCGACCTGCAGCGCGGCGACGGCGAGGTAGCAGGTCGTCGTCTTGCCATCGGTCCCGGTGATCCCGATCATCTCCAGCCGCTCCGACGGGCGGCCGTACCAGACATCGGCGGCATCTGCAAGGGCGTCGCGGGTGTGCGCGACGATGAGCTGGGGGACGGCCAGGCCGGGCGTCTCACGCTCGGCGACCACTGCAGAGGCACCGCGCCCGACGGCATCGGCGGTGAAGTCATACCCGTCGACGTGATCCCCAGGGACAGCGAAGAAGAGCGTCCCCGCGCTCGCCTTGCGTGAGTCGTATGCCAGAGCGGTGACCTCCCCGACCGGCACGCCGACCACCCGCTCCGGACCGATGACGTCCGCCAGCTCACCAAGTCCCAGGTTCCGCTCCGTCATGAGGCCCTCCCGGGAATCAGAGAGCGCGCCATGGCGACTGCTGAGCGAAGGCGGTAGAGGGTTGAGTCGATGACGATGTCCCAGGTCCCGGCCCAGCGGACTGTGCGGCCGCCGAAGCCCTTCTTGAAGAGGCCAACCCCGTGCCAGGCGTGCTCCGGACCCGCGCCGTCCGGCGCGACTCCCCACAGGTCGTGGGTGCGGGAACCGAGCTCGCGGGCGAGCCGCATCATCTCCCACTGCAGCAGGTAGCTGGCGTAGTGCTTCGCCTCGCCAGGCTCCTCCCGACGCGAGCCGGCGAAGAGGTAGAAGGAGCGGTCGCCCTCGACCACCAGCATCCCCGAGGCGAGCAGCTCCTCGCCCCGGCGTGCTTCCAGGATCGAGGCGCGGCCGGCCGCGGCGAGCCCCTGCCACGCGATCCGGTATCGCTCTAGTTCCGGCCGTGGAAAGCCGGCGCGACGCTGCGTCTCGAGCACCAGGCCGTGCAGGGCCTCGATCGCCGTCGTATCAGTGGCCTCGGTCAGGACGGTCACGGCGACACCCTCCCGCTGCGAGCGACGGACCGCGTACCGGGTGTCCTTGTCGAAGCTGGCCATCAGCGCCTCGTCATCGGCGAGGTTGACCAGGCGCGTCTGGCCGACCTGGACCGGACGTGGGTCGGATCGCAAACGGGCGAATGGGCTGACTCCGATGGAATCGGCCTCGACCCGGGGCTCGAGCTTGACGGCCAGCGCTCCGGCTCCCCGGCCAACTTCGCGCAGCCCAATGGTCACCGCTCGCAGCCAGTCGGCCGCCCGGGGATCGGCATAGTCGAGTACCGGCCCATGCGGGACGTACCAGAAGGCGCGACCGAGGGGCAGTCGGCGCTCCTGGGCGGCGACCAGCGCGACGATCTCGCCATCCTCCTCGAGGACGAAGCGACGTTGCGGCTGTCCGTCGAAGGCCGCGACTGCCGCCCACGCCCAGTCGTGGAGGAAGTCACCGGCGGCAGATTGCCCCAGACGCGCCTGCCAGGCGGCCTCGTCAGCGGGCGTGGCGGCCCGGAAGCGCGTCATGCGGCCACTCCCCTGGTCCCGCGGGGAAACAGGTAACGGCGGACCTGGCCGAGCTCATCGGACCGCAGGGCGATCGCGGACAACAGGTACGCTGCGACCCCTGTGGCGACGAGGACCGCCAGGACCGGCACGCGTCCGGCGCCGTCGGCGAGCAGGTCCGCGAACCATGCCTGCGCAGCCGTCAGGCCACCGAACATGACGACGCCCGCCACCACCGCGGCGACCGCCGAACGCAGCGCCGACGGCAGGATCGTATGCTCATCGATCGACTCGATCCGGCGCCGCAGCGCCAGGGCCAGCCCGATCACCTCGAGGGTGGCGCTGATCGAGAGGGCGAGCGCCAGGCCCTCCACTCCCATCGGTCCGGACAGGATCGCCATGAGGGGGACGTTGATGGCGACCGCGATGATCGCCCACAGGACGGGGATCCGGGTGTCCTGCATCGCGTAGAAGGCTCGCGTCAGCACGTGGACCACGATATGGCCAGTGAGGCCGATGCTGAAGAAGACGAGCGCCCCGGCGGTCCGCTCGGTTGCTGCACCCGAGAAGAGGCCGTACTGGAAGAAGACGGCCGCGATCGGTCTCGCCAGCACGATCATCGTGGCGGTCAATGGAGCGGCAAGGAAAATCAGGATGCGGAGGCTGGTCGACAGCTGGCGCCGGATGTCGGCGATCCGCCCCAGGGCTGCGTCCCGCGAGAAGGTCGGGAAGAGCGCCACCGCGACGCTCACCCCCAGCACCCCCACCGGGATCTGGCTGAGCTGGAACGCGTAGTTGTAGGCAGTCACGGCCCCAACGCCGAGGTTGCTGGCCAGGATCGTGCTGGCCACGAAGTTGACCTGTCCGGCAGCCAGGCCCAGCAATCTCGGCCCCATCAGCCACGCCACCTTGCGGACCCCTGGATGGCCAAAGCCGATGGTCAGGTCGTAGTGGCGCCCAACCTTTCGCAGCTGCGGCAGCTGGATCGCAAGGTGCAGGACTGAGCCCGCCACGACACCGATTGCGAGGCCCTCGACCCCGAGCGTCGGTGCCAGCACCACCGCCGCGGCGATGATCGCCAGGTTGTAGACCAGCGGTGCGATGGCCGGCACCCCAAAGCGCCCATAGCTGTTGAGGAGGCCGCTCACCACCGCGCCCATGCCCACGAAGACCGGGCTGAGCAGCATCAGGCGGGTGAGCTTTATGGTCAGCTCGGTGGTCTCCGCGTCGAAGCCGGGGGCAATGACCGGCACGACCCATGGCGCCAGCACGGCCATCACCAGGCTGAACACGGCGAGCGCGATCAGGACCAGGTTGATCACGCTGCTCGCGAGGCGCCAGGCCTCCCGTTCGTCATCCCGAGCTCGGTAGCTGCTGAAGACGGGGATGAGCGCCGCCGAAAGCGCTCCTGCCACCACCAGCTGGAAGATGGCATCGGGGATGCGGAAGGCCGCGAAGTAGGCGTCCAGGTCCCTCGACGCGCCGAATTGCGAGCCGATCACCAGCAACCGGATCCAGCCCAGCAGCCTGCTGGCCAGGGCGGCGATGGTCAGGATCAGGCTGGCGTTGGCGAGCACCCTGCCGACCGATGGACCGGCCGCTTGACCGGACGCCTGACCGGCCTCTTCCGGCGGCGTTTCGACGCCGACGGAGCCGCTCACTCTGTCGGGCGGGCGGAGCCTGTCCTGCCCGATCGGGGGTGCGCGGAGCGGTAGGCGGAGCGCAACGAGGCGTCGGAGAGGTGCGTGTAGATCTGGGTCGTGGCGAGGCTGGCGTGGCCGAGCAGCTTCTGGACGGTGCGCAGGTCGGCCCCACCCTCGAGCAGGTGCGTCGCGAACGAGTGGCGAAGCGTGTGCGGCGACGTGCTGGCCGGGGCGCCCGAGGCCGTCACCCAGCGGTCGACGATCATGCGGGCCCCCCGAGCCGTGAGCGGCCCTCCGGTACTGTTCAGGAAGAGGGCCGGTACCGCGCCGGTGCTGCGGTTTGCCAGGGTGGGACGTCCCGACGCCAGGTACGCGCGCACCGCACGGGCTGCGGGCTCACCGAAGAGCAGCTCGCGTTCCTTGCTCCCCTTGCCGATCACCCGCAGGCGGCGCCGGGTCGGGTCGAGGCGGTCGACGGTGAGCGAGGCGAGCTCGCTGATCCGCATCCCGGTGGCGTACAGCAACTCGAGCACGGCAGCGTCGCGCCGCGCGGTAGCGTCCGCGAGGGCAGGGTCGCGCCGGCGTCGCCCCGACCGGATGACCGTGGCAGGCGCCTCGACCAGGCGAGCGGCTCCGTCCACGGAGAGGACCCGGGGCAGCCGGCCGGGCCGCTTGGGCGATCGCACGCCAGCGACCGGGTCACCCTCGATCCAGCCCTGGCGGGCCGCGTGGCGATAGAGCGAGCGGATCGCGGCCAACTGGCCACCGACTGTCGACGGCGAGAGGCCGCGTTCCGCCAGCGTCCCCAGGTAGGCGCGCACCGTGGCGCGGTCGGGCGCCCTCCAGTCCACGCCGCGGGCACCGAGGAACGCGAAGAACTGGGACACGTGGCGGCGGTATTCGCGGACGGTGCCCGGCGAAGAGTTTCGGCTCGAGAGATGACCCAGGAAGCGCTGCAGGGCCGCTGCGGCCTCGCCGCTCAGCGCGATTGCCTCAGCCACTGGCGGCCGCAGCTGCCGCGGGAGCCTCGCCGTCCTCCGGACGCGCGGGCCGAGTCCAGCTCGCGTAGTCGCAGTCAGGGTAGCGATCGCATCCCCAGAACGGACGCTTGCCTCGCCGCGCCCGCTTCGTGACGACGGTGCCCATTTCGCATTTCGGACAGACGCCGAACTTCTCCGTCGCCGGGGTTTCGCGCTTGATGTACTTGCACTCGGGGTACCGGTCACAGCCCACAAAGGGACCGAATCTCCCCGTGCGCGCCATGAGGTGGCCCTGCCCGCACTGTGGGCACTCCTCCCCCACGCCGGGCAGCGCCGCCGCCTCGGCCTCGTCGCCGGGGAGCGGCATGGTGTGCTTGCACTCCGGATAGGCGCTGCAGCCGAGGAACCAGCCGTTGCGCCCGAACCGCTTCACCATGAGGTCGCCGCTGATCGGGCAGACGATGTCGGTCAGCTCGACCTGCTTCGCGATGTTGGCCTTCCCCTCGGCGATCTTGATGCTGAATGGATCCCAGAAGGCGCGCACCATCGGCACCCATTCATTCGTGCCCGCCGCGATCTCGTCGAGCTGCTCCTCCATCCGGGCGGTGAACTCGATATCCACGACCTCGGGGAAGTGCTCCACCAGCAGGTCGGTCACCCGGAAGGCCGACTCCTCCGGGAAGAGGCGGCGCTCTTTGATCTCGACATAGCCGCGTGCGCGGATCGTCTCGATGGTCGGGGCGTAGGTCGACGGGCGCCCGATCCCATGCTCCTCCAGCGCCTTGATGAGGGTCGCCTCAGTAAAGCGCGGCGGCGGCTGCGTGAAGTGCTGCTCGGCTGCGACGCCGGCGAGGTCAAGCGGCTCCCCATTGCGCAGGTCGGGGAGGACCGCCAGGCGCTCATCCTCCTCGTCGTCCTTCCCCTCCACGTACACCGCCTGGTAGCCGTCGAAGACTCGTTTCCGCGCCCCGGCGTGCAGGAGGTATCGGCCTGCCTCGACGTCCACCCCGACCTGATCGAAGCGAGCGGGGGCCATCTGGCTGGCGATGGCCCGCTTCCAGATCAGCTCATAAAGGCGGAACTCGTCGGGCTTGAGATGAGCGCGGATCGAATCCGGCGCCCGCGCGAAGCTCGACGGACGAACCGCTTCGTGAGCCTCCTGGGCGCCGCGGCTTCGATTGCGGAAGGCATTCGGCTTCTCGGGCACGAAGTCGGCACCAAACCGCTGGCCGATGACCGTCCGTGCCTCGCTCACCGCGCCACTGGCTATGGAGAGTGAGTCGGTGCGCATATAGGTGATCAGGCCGACCTGGCCCTCCGGTAGCGAGACGCCCTCGTACAGCGACTGGGCGATGCTCATCGTGCGCCGTGCCCCGAAGCTCAGCTTGCGCGAGGCCTCCTGCTGGAGCGTGCTGGTGGTGAAGGGGGGCGGAGCCGATTTCTTCTGCTGGGTGCGGGTGACCGCCGAGACCTGGTACGAGGCGGCTCGCAAACCGGCCTCATGCTCCCGGGCGTCCGACTCGGAGCCGATGCGGGCTTTCTTGCCGTCGATCTTGGTCAGCTCGACAGTGAACTTGCCACTCTCGCCGCGACGCGCGAGGTCGGCGGCGATGGTCCAGTATTCCTCGGCGGTAAAGGCGTCGATCTCGCGTTCGCGGTCGACCACCAGGCGGACAGCCACGCTCTGCACCCGTCCCGCGGAGAGGCCGCGCCTGATCTTGCTGCTCACCAGCGGGCTGAGCTTGTAGCCGACCAGCCGATCGATCACCCGGCGCGCCTGCTGGGCGTTGACCAGATCGAGGTTGACCGCTCGCGGATGCGCGAAGGCCGCCTCGATGGCCGGCTTGGTGATCTCGCTGAATGTCACCCGCCGCACGTGCTCGTCGTCGAGGCCGGCGTAGTCAGCGATGTGCCACGCGATCGACTCACCCTCCCTGTCGAGGTCGGTTGCGAGCCACACCGTCTCTGCCTTGCGCGCCAGCTCGGCGAGCTTCTCCAGCTCCTTGCGACGCTCCTTGAGCGGCTCGTAATGAGGGGCGAAGTCATGCTCGAGATCGACCCCCAGCTTCTTCTGCGGGAGGTCGCGGACATGTCCGTATGAGGCGGTGACGGTGTAGCCCGGTCCAAGGTATCGCTCGATCGTCTTGGCTTTGGCGGGCGATTCGACGATCACCAGGTTGCCGCTGTAACGCTTCTTGGGGGGCATCGGTGAGGGAGTGTAGCACCCGTCAGAGGGCACTCCGGAGCACGGACTTTAGTCCGTGAAGTCCCAGGTGATGTATACCTTGGCGCCGCTCACCGCGATCCCGATCCCGATCTTGTGGAAGTGCGTGCTGAGGATGTTGCCGATGTGATTGGCGTATCCGGGGTACGGCTCGGACATGAATTGGGAGTGGCACCAGTTGAGGACGTCGGTCGGCGAGCGGGCCGCGTTGTAGCTATAGCAGATGTTCTCGCCCGAGTATCCGAAGGAGATGCCTGCGTTCCGCAGGCGGTCCTCGCGAGTCCGCCCATCGATGCTGGTGTGGCTGAAATAGTCGTTGTTCAGCATGTCCCAGGAGTGCTCGTTGGCGACCGCGGAGAGTGCCGACGAGAGGACCAGCGCCGGGAGGCCGTAGGCTGCCCGCGAAGCGTTGACCTGGTTGAGGGCATAGCCGACGAGCGTCGAGGCCGGCCCAACCGCCGTGGACGAGATGCGCGGTCGCGCGACCGCCACCGCCTTGGTGACGAAGGTCAGGCCGGCCGTCACGGCATTGCCATCGGCATCGACCGCGCCGTCGGCGAGGCTCACGTCAAAGCGATGGCCGCCGGCCAGCGCGCGATCGGGCGTGAAGGTGAGCTGCGTGTGCGAGCTGTTCCATGAGACCTTCCCGCTCAGCAGCGCACCGCTGTTGCGGTCGCTGACGCGGACCGCGGTCGTGACCGATGCCGGGTCCACCGGCTGGCTGAACCAGAGGCCGATCTCCTTCGTGCTGATTCCCGTCCCATCGGCCTTCGGCGTGCTCTGCACCAGCTGCGCGCCCGGACGGGTGTTGAACGAGAAGGTGGCATCCCCGCCGAGCGGGTTCCCGGCCAGGTCATGCACGCCGAGCAACGAGACCGCGTAGCGCGCATCGGACGCGAGTCGCTCGGACGGCGTGAAGGTCAGCGTGCTGCCATCCCAGCGGAAGGCCCCGGGTACCCCCGGGCTCAACGAGAAGGCGCGCTCCACCTCGCCGTGGTTCATCGCCGCGCTGAACGCGATCTGGATCGATGTGCCGGCGCTGACACCCGATGCGGTGTCGGGAGGCGGTCCGAGGCCGACCGCATCATCCGCGCCGAGAGCCGCTGCCCCGGCGGCCGGCTCGGCGACGAAATGGAGGCCGAAGTCCGTAATACGCGGGGCCGTCTGGGTCGTGAAGCTGAAGCGGGCCGGCGAGCCGAGCAGAGCTCCCGACGCGATGCGGGCATCTGCGCCCACGATTACGGCATAACGCGTGTCGGGCGACCACCGCCCGTCCGGCACGACGCGCAGCTCGCGGCCATCGTCAGACCAGACCAGGTGCACCGCGTGCCTCGGAGAGATCGAGAGGGATGCCTCGACCGAAGCGGCGTCCATGCCGCGGTCGAATGGCATGCTCACGGCCTGTGCGGTCGCGATCCCCATCCCAACGCCAACCGGAAGGATGGAGGCCGGAGCTGGGAGGATGGTCGTCAACCCGGCCTGCGCGGCACCGCCTGCTGAGACAGCGGCGGCGACGCCCAGGGACAGTGCTGCGATCAGGGTGCGGGTGATGGCGCGATGGCGTCGCAACTGGTACGAGAGCGACGCGAACGGTGCGCGGTATGCGTAGCGCGCAGTGCTAAGCGAGATCAATAGACGGTGACTCCTGTCACGGGCTGACCGCTGTCGGGCACGACCCGCGGCTGCGTTGTGGCTGCAGAAGTATACCCGTGGATCACCTGTCAAGCCCAGTCGGACGCCCGATGCGACGCGCGACGAGGGTCGGATGGAAGGTCGCGCCACCGAATGATTCTGCCAATCCTCGGGCTTCCAGCAGCGTCAAGGTGCTCGCCAGCGGTCCCGTTGGCATGTCCGTTCGACTGATCAGCTCCTCGATCGAGGCCGGCCGCTGGAGAAGCGTATGGAGCACCAACGCCTCGAGATCCGAGAGGCTGGTGACGCTCACCGGCGGGCCGCCGGGTACCGCCCCGATCCGGTGCAGGAGCGACGCCGCCGAGGTCACGATCGTCGCCTGGTGATCGGCGATGAGCCGATTGCAGCCGCGCGAGGCGATGGCGTCGATCGGCCCGGGAACAGCGAACACCTCACGGCCATGATCGATCGCAGCCGCGACGGTCAGCAGTGCGCCCGAGCGATCCGGCGCCTCGACCACCACGACGGCGCGCGCCAGGCCGGCGATGATCCGGTTGCGGCGCGCGAAATCCGGCTTCCCCGGCGCGGCGCCGGGGGCCAGCTCTGAAATGAGGGCGCCGCCGCCCGCCACCAGCCGTGCGGCGAGGCCGCGATGACGAGGCGGGTAGATGCGATCCAGCGGCGATGGGAGGACGGCGACGCTCCTGCCTCCAGCTGCGACCGCCGCCTCGTGCGCCGCTCCATCGATCCCGAGGGCGAGGCCGCTCACCACGGTGACGCCCGCTCGTGCCAGCTCGTCGGCGATCTCGGCCGCGGCTGAGCGGCCATAGCCGCTGGCCCTGCGCGTCCCGACGATCGCCACGCAGGGAGCGGCCATCGAGTCGGCGTCGCCCGCGAGGTAGAGCACCGGCGGCCGCGGATCGGCGGCGCCGAGCGCCATGGGATACCCGTCGTCGAGGGCGGTCACGATCGCTCCCCCGGCACGCCGTGTTGCGGCCAGGATCCGCGCGGCGACGCGGCTGACCCCCTCGCGCTGGAGCCGGGAGAGTGCGGGCGCGGCATCGTCTGGGAGACGCGCCAGGGACTCGAGCAGCGACGGTCCCGCTGCCCACGCGGCGCGCGCGCTGCCAAACCGTCGCAGGAGCCGCGCGAACCCCACAGGTCCCACGCCGGGGATTAGCGAGATGGCGATCCAGTGGGGCACCTCCGACTCACGGTCGAGTGCGCCAAGGTCGATCCCGGTCCAACCGCCGTGATCGCGGCGGGACTGCGGCGGGATGGGCAGCATCGGCTCGGCAGCGATGAGCGGTCCTCGCGCACCGACCCCGATCATCCGTCCACCGCCCCGCGGTAGCTCAGCGCCTCGTCGATGTGCTCGCGTCCGACCTCGGCATCGCCGGCCAGGTCCGCAATGGTGCGCGCCACTCGAGCGGCACGATGGATCCGTCGCGGTGACAGCCGGAAGCGACGGCCGCGCTGCGCCAGGACGCCGTCGGCTGCCGAGCCGAAGCCACGACCCGCATCGAGGGCTCGTGCCGGGAGGTCGCCGTTCGCCATTCCCTGACGCGCCAGCTGGCGTCGCCACGCCTGGCTGATGCGCGCCGACACGGCGTTGCTCGGCTCGATGCCATTGGTCCGGTCGGTCTGGTCCGCCGCCGGCTGCGCCATCGTGACCCACAGGTCGATCCGGTCGCGCAATGGACCGGAGAGCCGCGCGAGGTAGCGGCGAGCGGCAGCATCCTCACAGGAACACTCCCGCTGCCGTGAGCCGCGCCAACCGCACGGACAAGGGTTGAACGCCGCCAACAGGATGAAATGTGCAGGTATCGTGAGCGCACCGTCCACCCGAGCGATCGTGACGCTCCCGCCCTCGAGGGGCTCTCGTAGCGCATCGAGCGCATCGGACCGGAACTGGAGCGTTTCATCCAAAAGCAGGATCCCGCGATGCGCCAGCGAGGCCTCGCCCGGGCGCACCCGGGGACCGCCGCCCACCAGCGCCTGCGTTGAGATGGTGTGGTGCGGCGCGCGGAACGGCCGATCGCGAAGCAGTGGCGCCCGGCGGTCGAGCAGTCCCGCCACCGAGTAGATGCGGCTGACCTCGATCGCCTCGTCATCCTCGAGCGGCGGCATCAGGTCCGCCGCGCACCGCAACAGGAGCGTCTTGCCGATCCCCGGCGGCCCGCACAGTGCCAGGTTGTGATGGCCCGCCAGAGCGATCTCCAGCCCACGCCGCGCGAGGGCCTGGCCTGCCACCTCGGCGAGGTCGGGGCCGCGCCCGGCACGGGCGACCGCGGGCAGGGGGGTCGGCTTTGTCACCGCGAGGTCACGTACACCGGCCAGGTGGCCAACCGCCTCACCAAGTGACGAGGCCCCGTACACCTGCAGCCCGCTCACGGTCGCTGCCTCGCAGGTGGCCCCGGATGCGACGATGAGCGCCGGGATGCCGGCGTCGAAGGAGGCTGCGGCCAGCGCCATCGTGCCGGGTACGGCCCGCACGCCACCGTCGAGCCCCAGCTCCCCGACCAGGGCGGTCTCGCGCAAGCGCTCCACGCTGCGCAGCTGACCTGAGGCGGCGAGGATGCCGACGGCGATCGGCAGGTCGTAGCCCGTGCCGTCCTTGGGAAGGTCGGCCGGCGATAGGTTGATAGTGATTCTGCGGGCTGGGACCTCGAAGCCGCTGTTGCGGAGCGCGCTGCGCACCCGCTCGCGAGCCTCCTGCACCTGGCTGCCGGCGAGGCCGACGATGGTTAACGCCGGGAGCCCGAACGCGACGTCCACCTCGACGCGGACCGGCAGCCCCTCCACCCCCACGATCGAAGCGCTGAGCGTCTCGGCCAGCACGCGCACCACCTCGCGGGAGGCAAGAAATCTGGGCGAAGCGATAGCCGGTCGCACACCTGCTCGCCTCCCAAACTCCGGCGGCGACCGGCTGGACAGGAGGCTACGTGGCGGGCCTTATCGCCTCGTTAAGCGAGGCTTATCGGTCAGGCGCGAGCGGGAACCGACGTCGCGAAGGCCTTGTCCAGCGCCCGCGCGAAGGCGAGGACGCTCTTGCTGAGAGGAGCGTCCGCCCGGCTGGACATGAACGGCTCCCCGGAGTTGAGGGCGCTGATCGCGCCGCGGTACTCGTTAATGACCTGGTAGTCGATCTTGCGACCGAGGGCCGCCTCCGCGTTGCTGACGTTGATGCCGGTGTACGCGTTTGACCGATTGAGGACGAGCTGCACCTTGCTCTGCTCATAGCCGAGGCTGGCCATCGTCTCGAGCACCAGCGGCACGTTCTTCAGGCACGACAGGTCGGCGGTCATGACCACGAAGATGACATCGGCCTCGTCGAACAGCTGGAGGTTGAAGTCGTCGATCGCCTGCGACATGTCGACCAGCGTGTAGTCGTACACCCGACGGGCGAGGCCCAGCATGTTCGTGATGTCACCGGGCGCCTCGCGCTGGCGCTCCACCACAATGTCCGCGGCGGCCGGGGTCGGCGGGGCGAGCAGGAGCTCGATCCCAGACCGATGTCTGACCATCATCGTCCGGAACAGGTCGAGATCCAGCTCAGGCTCGCTGAGGGCGCTCACGATCGACGGGGTGTCCAGCCCAAGGTCGAGGAACACCCGCAGGTCGCCGAACTGCAGGTTGGCGTCGATCAGCGCGGTGCGGCGCTTCATCTCCCGGGCAAGTGCGATGGCCGTATTGATCGCGATCGTCGTCGTCCCGACCCCGCCCTTCGCAGGGTAGAAGGCACATAGCTTGCCGAGCGCCGGGGCTTCGCCGCCGGGCTTCAGGACCGCGGGAGCGCTCTGCGCCAGGAGGGCCTTGATGCGGGCCATCAGCTCGAGTGGGTGGAACGGCTTGACGATGTCGTCGTCGGCTCCGGCGCGGAGGCCGCGGACCCGCTGTCCAACATCCGCTTCTGAGGTGAGCATGATGATGGGGACGCGTCCGACGCCCTTCTCCGCCGCGCGGATCTGCTGCGTCGCGGCATAGCCGTCCAGCTTCGGCATCTGCACGTCCATCAGGATCAGGTCGGGGCGCTCCTCGAGCGCCATCTCCACGCCCGCTGCGCCGTCGGACGCGACCGTGACCTGATACCCCTCCTGCTTGAGGGCAAAGACCAGTACGCGCTGGATATTGAGGTCGTCGTCGACGACCAGGACCCTCGTGGCCATGCAGCTCCCCGGGACGGATACAGGTCCGCGAGATTATACGGGCGCTTCCCCATCGAGGTGACGAGCCAGAAAGTCCAGGACGCGGGTTTCATAGGCCTCCGGGTTGGTCAGGTGCGCCTCCGCATGGACGGCTCCTGGGACCACGAACAGCTCCTTTGGCTCCCCGGCCGCCCGGAACATGCGCTGGGACTGGTGCGGGCTGACCAGCCGATCGCCCCCGGGCGAGATCAGCAGCAGGCCTCGGGGCGCGATCTGCGCCACGCGGCCCATGGGCGACCGCAGCCAGACCCGCGCGCGCAGGCTCGCCGCGGCGAGCACCAGGGTCGCGCCGAGCCGCGCGAACGGATAGCCGACCTCCCGCATCCGGTTCGCGATCGGATCGCGCAGGTCCGCATACGCCGCTTCGGCGACGACGGCGGCGACCGGCAGGTCGGGAGCCGCCATGAGCGCCACCGAGCCGCCCATGCTGATCCCCATCAGCGCGATCGGTCCCAGCCCCCGCCCCGCCAGGAAGTGGACCGCGGCGGCGACGTCTCGCTGCTCGAGGGTCCCGAGCGAGATGACCGCATCGTCGCTGCCGCCGTGCCCGCGAAAGTCGAACTGGAGCACGTGATAGCGCCGCTGCAGCCACGGCACGAATCCCGCGAGCCACGGCAGGCGATGCCATGAGAAGCCGTGCATCAGCACCACCGCCGCACGCGTGTCGCGAGCCGCGGGGACGAGCCAGCCGGAGAGCGTCACGCCGTCGTCGGTCGTAAAGCGGACGTCCTCGTAGGCGAGGCCGATGTCCGCAGGAGTGGCGGGCTCGCCCTCCTCCGGAAGGAAGGGCCGGCGGCCGGGGCTGACGATGCGACGCGATCCCTCGAGCGTCAGGTAGCCCAGGTACCCGAAGGTCACGGCCGCTGCGACGCGGGCCAGCCAGCCGAGGATCCCGCGCCTGCGGCCGGGTGGGGTTGCCATGCTGTCGCGGGTCGCCTAGGTCTTGGCGGGTGGCTTGACGGTCGGCTCGGCGGCCTCGCGGGCGGCCTTCATGAATCCGGCCAGGGGGCGGGTCAGCTCGGCGAGCTCCATCGGCACGATCCACTTGGTGGACGCGCCGGCGGCGAGCGCCTTGAGCGCCTCGAGGTATTGGAGCGTCATCGTCTTCTCGTCGACCCCCTTCGCGGCGCCGAAGATTGTCTTCAGGGCGTTACTGAAGCCCTCCGCCCGCAGCACCTGGGCCTGCCGCTCGCCCTCGGCGCGCAGGATCGCGCTCTGCTTGTCGCCCTCGGCCACGTTGA
>JBDTYC010000007.1:0-19007 GCA_040005815.1 Chloroflexota bacterium | reverse complement strand
GGATCATGGTCGAGGGCGAGGACGCTGACGAGATCAACCAGATTGCGCGGGAGCTCTCCGAGCTCGCCCGTGCGCGCCTGAACTAGGAGCCAGCCCAAGCCATGTGCGGCATCGTGGGGTACGTCGGCCCGCGTGACGCGGCGCCGATCCTGCTCGAGGGGCTCCGTCGCCTCGAATACCGCGGCTACGACTCGGCCGGGCTGGCGGTCCTGACTGATGCGGGCGAGGTCTTCGTCGAGAAGAAGGCGGGCAAGCTCGCCAACCTGACTGAGCACCTCAACGGGGGCGCCCCGGCCGGCCACCCGGGGATCGCGCACACCCGCTGGGCGACCCACGGCCGGCCCAACGACGCGAACGCGCATCCGCATCGCGACTGCAGCGGTCGCCTTGCGCTGATCCACAACGGCATCATCGAGAACTACGTCGAGATCAAGGAACGCCTCCAGGCCGCCGGCCATCGCTTCACGTCGGAGACCGACACCGAGGTCCTGGCGCACCTGATCGAGGAGCGCTACACCGGCGACCTGGTGGCGGCCGTGCGCGAGGCCCTCAACGAGGTGCGGGGCGCATACGCCATCGGCGTCATGCACCTGGACCACCCCAACCGGATCGTCGGGGCACGCATGAATGTGCCGCTGATCGTCGGTCTCGGCAACGGGGAGGGATTCCTGGCGAGCGACGTGCCGGCGATCCTGGAGCACACCAAGGACGTGGTGATCCTCCAGGAGGGCGACATCGCCGACGTGACGCCGGAGGGCGTCACGATCATCGGCATGGACGGCGTGCATGTCGACCGTGCGGTCACGAAGATCCGATGGAACATCGCCGCCGCGGAGAAGGACGGCTTCCCGCACTTCACCCTCAAGGAGATCTACGAGCAGCCCCACGCCATCGGCGAGGCGCTGCGAGGCCGCGTCGACCAGGCCGGCAATGTCACGCTGCCTGAGCTCGACGCGATCGAGAAGAAGCTGAGCCGGGTCGAGCGGGTCTACGTGGTCGGCTGTGGCACCGCGCGCTACGCCGGCGAGGTGGGGGCACACCTGATCCAGAGCTGGGCGGGGCTGCCCGCGGCTGGCCAGATCGGCTCCGAGATGCGCTATTCCCCACCTCCCATCGACGATCGCACGCTCGTGATCAGCGTGAGCCAGTCGGGCGAAACGGCCGATACCCTCGCCCCACAGAAGCTCGCCTCCGAGCGAGGCGCAGTGATCGTGGTCGTGACCAATGTCGTGGGCAGCGCCCTGTCCCGCGAGGCGGATGCCGTCTGCTACCTGCAGGCCGGGCCCGAGGTGGCCGTGGCCTCGACCAAGGCGTTCGTCACCCAGGTGGTGGTGCTCGAGATGATCGCCCTGCACCTCGCGCGGCTGCGCGGTACGCTGAGCGACCGGCGCCGACGATCGTTCGGGCTCGCGCTGCGCGACCTACCTGGCCAGGCCGCTGAGGTCCTCAAGCTCGCTCCGCAGGTCAAGAAGCTGGCACGGCGGTGGGGCGGCGTCCGCGACGTGATGTTCGTGGGCCGCGCGCTCGGCTTCCCGGTCGCGATGGAGGGCGCACTCAAGCTCAAGGAGCTCTCGTATGTGCATGCCGAGGGATATGCGGCGGGCGAGCTGAAGCACGGGCCGATCGCGCTGCTGGATCCCCACACGCCGCTGGTCGCGATCGCCACCAGGAGCGCCACCTACGACAAGGTGGTGAGCAACGTGGCCGAGGTTCATGCCCGGCAGGCGCCGGTGGTCGCCGTCGCGACGATCGGGGACGAGATGATCGATCGGTATGCGCAGGACGTCCTCTACGTCCCCGAGACGCCCGAGGAGATGTCGCCGGTGATCGCGATCATCCCGCTCCAGCTGCTCGCCTACGAGGTGGCGGTGGCGCGCGGCACGGACGTCGACCAGCCGCGGAACCTGGCGAAGTCGGTCACGGTCGAATAGCCACCCCCGGTTCGATGTGATGAGCCGCCACGAGATCGGCATCGACCTGATCGACATCGACCGGATCGTCTCCACGCTCGGCCGCTTCCCCGATCGCTTCCGTGAGCGCGTGCTGACCGACGGCGAGGCGCGCTACTGCGGCGCCAAAGCCGAGCGGATCGCCGGCCGTTGGGCCGCCAAGGAGGCGATCAGCAAGGTGCTCGGCCTCGGCGTTCGCGGTGTCGGCTGGCGGGAGATCGAGATCCTGCCGAACTGGGCGGGCGCGCCGCAGGTCCGCCTCCACGCTCGAGCGGCGGCTCGCGCGGCGGCGATGGGACTCGAGGACATCACGGTGAGCATCTCGCACGAACGGCACATGGCGGTGGCGGTGGCGGTCGCGCATCGCTTGCCGGACTCCTAGCCCGATGGCGGTCGTCGCCCTGACCCAGGGCTGGGTCGCGAAACGCCTTCCAGCGCGACCGGCGCGCGCACACAAGGGCACCTTCGGGCGGCTGCTCATCGTGGCCGGCTCGCTCGAGTACGCCGGCGCGGCGCTGCTGACGGGGCTGGGCGCCATCCGCGCGGGGGTCGGCCTCGCCTGCCTCGCTGCGCCGGAGGCGGTCGCGATCCGGCTCATGGGGATCGTCCCCGAGCTGACCTCGATGCTGCTGGTCGAAGAGGCGCCCGGGCTCACGGCTCCCGCCGGCTGGCGCCAGCTCACGACCGAGGCGGCCGGCTACCACGCGTTCGTGGTCGGTCCGGGGCTGGGCAAGCAGCCGGCCACGCTGCGACGCGCTCGTAACTTCATCGGCGAGCTCCGGCTCCCGGCAGTCGTCGACGCCGACGGACTGAGTGCCCTGGCCGAGGTCCAGCGCTGGTGGCAGCCGCTGCGAGCCCCGCTGGTCCTGACGCCCCACGTCGGCGAGTTCGCGCGGCTGACGCGCATGGCCGACGGGGAGACGATTGACGACGACGACGAATGGCGCGCGGAGGCGGCGCGTGACGCGGCGGCGCGCTGGGGCCAGGTCGTGGTCCTGAAGGGCGCACACACGATCATCGCGTCACCGGGCGGCGACCTGGTCCGGTCCGACATCGCCACTCCGGCGCTGGCCACGGCGGGGAGCGGTGATGTCCTGGCCGGCGCGATCGGCGCGTTTCTGGCTGCCGGGCTGGAGCCGTTCGACGCCGCCGGCTGCGGCGTGGCGGTGCACGGCGCGGCTGGGCTGCTGGCGGAGGATCGGATCGGACAGGCCGGGGTCGTCGCCCGCGACATCGCCAACCTGCTCCCGACCGCGATCCAGCAGCTGCGCGCCGGGACCCGCGGATGAACGTCGCCGCGGGGCACAGCCCGCACCGGGCGTGGATCGAGGTCGACCACGGCGCCCTGGTGCACAACCTGGAGGCCCTTCGACGCCTCGCCGGCGAGCAGTGCAGCGTGATCGGAGTCGTCAAGGCCAACGCCTACGGCCACGGAGCCATCGAGGTGGCGCGGACGCTGCTTGCCCACGGCGTCGAACGCCTCGCCGTCGCCACGCTGGGAGAGGGGCTCGAGCTTCGGGCGGCGGGGATCGGCGGGCCGATCCTGGTCCTCTGGGCGCTCGGGGTGCCCGAGGCGGAGCAGGCGGTCGCGGCGGAGCTCGAGCCGGTGGTCTACGACGAGGCGGGAATCGTGCTGCTGGAGGGTGCGTCGGCAGCGCTTGGACGCCGCGCTGGGGTCCAGCTGAAGATTGACTCCGGCCTCGGCCGGCAGGGGAGCGAACCCGGCCTGGCGGTCGAGCTGGCGCTGCGGATCGTGCACAGTAAGCACCTGCGCCTGGCGGGCACCTTCAGCCACCTGGCGGTCCCCGGCGAGGAAGAGGCGTACACGGACGTCCAGGTCCTCCGGCTCGCACAGGCGCTCGACGCGATGCGATCGGCCGGGGCCGACCCCGGGCTCGTGCACTTGGCGGCCACTGGCGGCGTGCTGGCCGGCATCGGGACATTCGGCGATGCGATTCGGCCCGGGCTCGGCCTGTACGGGATGGTCCCCGGTTGGGCCGCCGACCGCGACCCGGGCCTGAAGCCGGTCCTCTC
Organism: Chloroflexota bacterium; assembly: GCA_040005815.1. Taxonomy (GTDB): domain Bacteria; phylum Chloroflexota; class Limnocylindria; order QHBO01; family QHBO01; genus CF-167. The sequence continues at coordinate 15,024 of JBDTYC010000007.1, read as the reverse complement.
GCTGCACGCGCTCCCACTGCGTATCTTCCCGTTAGCGGCGGGCGAGGCGATCGGGTACGGGCTCCGCTTTCGCGCGGAGCGTGCGACCCGGATCGCGACCCTCGGCATCGGCTACGGCGACGGGTGGCCTCGTGCGCACGCCAACAACGGCTGGGCCCTGGTCCACGGCGTTCGTCGCCCGGTGGTCGGCGCCGTGAGCATGGATGGCATCACCGTCGATCTGGGCGATCTTGATGAGGTAACCTACGCCGACGAGTTCGTCCTGATCGGCGAGCAGATGGGTGCAGGCATCGACGCCGATGAGGTCGCCGCCCAGCGACGCACCATCAACTACGAAGTAACGACCACCCTTCGTGACCGGCTCCCGCGCCAGCATCTGCCGGAGGTCGCCGGGAACGCCGAGTGAGGTCGTCGAGCGAGCGACCATGCGTGTCAGGAGGGTCCAGCGTGAATCGCGCCGACGCCCTCGCCGACGAGCTCGAACGCCGGGGGGTTGGTGGGCCGGCCGCGATCCTGATGGACGCCCACCGGCCGTTGCTGCCCCTCCTGCGGCAGGGCGCGATCTTCCTCGGTCCGCTCCTCAACCCGCTCCTAGGCCCGCGCCGCCTCGATGCGCTGCAGCAGGCCCTCGACGATCCGGCGGTTTACGACCGCATCGCCGCCAGGCTGGGCTCCGAACGCCGGGACGCCCCTCCCTAGTGCCCAACCTCGGCGAGCTCGCGTCGTACCTGGTCGGCCTGGTGACCGATGCCGTCGGCTCGTCCTCGATGCGGCTCGGCGCCGCGCCGACGGTAGCCATCCTCGTCGTCCTGCTCGTGCTCCTCTCGCTCATCGCGCGGCCTGGGGCTCGCTGGAGCGGAAGCGGGCTCGGCGGTCTGGGACGGGTCAGTCGGGTGATGGCGCTCGCCGCCGAGTCCGGGGCCGACGCCACCATCTCGCTCGGTAGCGCGGGGATCAGTCGCGCCGCGTCGGCGACAGAGCGGTTCCAGACGCTGGCGGCGCTGCCGCTCCTCGGACACGTCGCCGATGCGGCGGCGCGTGCCGGCGTACCGCTGCGCGTGACGACCAATGACCCGGTTGCGGCGATCTTCGCCCAGGCGACCCTGGCTGGTGCGCACCAGCGGACCGCGACCCCGGAGCGGGCATCAGCGGCGGCGATCGAGTACGTGGGTGAGGGCCGGGCGTCCGCTGCCGCGTTCGCACTCGCCACGGCAGGACCCCACGGCCTGGCGATGGTTGCGGGCGGGCTCGCCGAGGACGCGACGCTCGTCCTCGACGGCGTGCTGGGCGATGCGGAATGGAGCGTCGCCGCCACGGCGGGCGCTTCGCAGGCCGCCGGGCCGCTGCTGGATGGCGACGGCAGCTTGATCGGGCCGGAGCTCTTCCAGGCCGCCGGCGAGATCCGGGCGCGCGGGCACGCACGCACGGCCGTGCTGGCCGCCAATCTGCTGATCTGGGGCGCCATCGGGCTCCTCCTGGCCGGCTCGCTGATCACGTGGGCCGGTGGGTCGCAGGTCGCTGCCTTCCTGACGGGGCGCTGACCGCGATGCGCCGCGCGATCCTCGCCGCCATTGTCCTCGTGACAGGCCTCCTGGTCCTGCTGGACCTCATGGTCGTCAACCCATCCCTTGACGATGCCGCTGGGGCGGTGAACGAGCTGCTCGTGCTGCTGGCCGCTGCGGCCGCGGTTGGAGGGGGCGTTACGCTGGTGGCCTTCCACGCTCGCAACCTGGCAGCGCGAGATGGCGACTCGAGCGGCTCGATCGTGCTCCTGGTCGGCATGGCGGCGATCCTGCTGGCCGGGCTGCGCCCGGGCTCGAGCGGGAGTTCCGACCCTGCCGTCCTGTGGCTGGTCGCCGCGCTGCTCGCGCCGATCGCAGCGTCGGTCTTCGCCCTCCTCTTCGTCTTCCTGCTGCGGGCGTTCCGACGCGGCTTCGCTCTGCGCGTCCGCGAGACGTCACTGATGGCCGGCGCCGCGGCACTGGTCATGGTCCTGTTGCTGCCGATCGGTGGCCAGGCCGGTGACTGGCTGGCGTCGGGCGCGGGCTGGATGCGCGACGTGCCGTTGGCTGGAGTCTTCCGCGGCCTGCTGATCGGGATCGGGATCCTCGTTGCCGTCAGCGCCGCCCGCTCGCTGCTCGCCCTGGACGGCGATGACGAGTAGCCAGCAGCCACTGGTCACCGCGGAGCGCCTCGCCAGCCTGCGCCGTGCGGCGCCGGTGCTGCTTCTCCTGCTCGTGTTGGTGGCCGCATCGCTCGTCTCCGCCGGCACCCACGGGCTCCGCCTGGCAAGCCCCGATCGGTCCCGCGTCGATCAGCTGCGACTGGCGATCGGCAATCTCCCTGACGACGCGTTGGTCCTGATCGCCTGCGACGCCGACCTGGGAACCTACCCGGAGATCCGGGCCACCACCCGCGTCGCCATCGATGACCTGGCCGCCCACCAGGCCCGGCTGGCGATCGTCAGCTTCACGCCCGAGGGTCGCGCCATCGCGGCCGCGGAGCGCGACCGGATCTCCCGCGGCGGGAGGGTCGAGCCGCCTGCCGACCTGGGCTTCGTGGCGGGGGCGGAGGCGGGGCTCGTGCGCAGCGTCGCCTCGATCGTGCCGGCCGCGGCCGAGGGAACGATAGCCGACGCGATCCGCCAGCGCGGTGGCGGCATCGGCGCCTTCGACATGGTCCTGATCGTGTCCGGGAGCGACATCTCGGCCCGCAGCTGGGTCGAGCAGGTCGGCAGCCGCCTCCCCGACCTGCCGCTCATCAGCATCGCCCCCACCTTCCTGGCACCCGAGCTCGAACCCTACCTGCGCACCGGACAGCTGACCGCGCTCCTCGCTACCCTGCGAGAGGGGATCGCGTACACCGCAGCCGTGTCAGCGGGGTCGCCTAGCAGCCCTGGCCCCACCCCGGGTCCCCTGCCGATGCTGATCGGCATGCTCGCGGCGATCGGCGCGCTCGCTGAAGCAGCCTTCCGCCGCCTCGTCCGCCGCCGTGGGCGTCCGCCACGGAACGGGCGGCTGCCGTCATGAACGGCTTTGTCGGCACGGACCTGGCTGGAACCATCGCGACCTGGGTGGCGGCGATCGCCACCCTCGCGGTCTGGTCGTATCTCGTCGGCGCGCGCCGCCTCTTCGTGTTGATGCAGCACCTGCTTGCCGGCCTGGCGACCGGGTACCTCATCCTGCTCGCGATCCGGGAGGTGCTCGTCCCGCGACTCATCGCACCGCTCATCGAACATCCGCGCGACAACGGGCTGTTGGTGCTGGCGCTCGTGCCGGTGGGGATGCTGATCGGCGCCGCGTGGCTGCCGCGCCGCGCGATGGCCCCGGTCGGCGCGATCCTCGTCGGCGGGATCGCGGCCTTCGCGCTGGGCGGCGCCGTGGTGGGGACGATCCTCCCGCAGATCGCGGCCGCCATGCCGGCCAGCGGCGGAGGATCGGGAGACTTGGCCTCCGAGGTGATCTCGCTGGTGATCACCTCGCTCGTGCTGCTCGCGTTCCTGCATGGCGCCCCGCGCGGCACGGTCACCACCAGGGCGGCGACCGTTGGCCGCTGGCTCCTAATCGGGGGGATCGGGGGATGGATCGGCTTCCTGGTCGTCAGCAGACTCTCGCTCTTCGTCGATAGGATCGGCTTCCTGCTCGGCGATTGGCTTACCGTGCTCCCATGACGACCGAGGCCCGTTCGCTCGAGGTCGGCCGCGCCACCTCGGAGCTGTCGCTCCTGGTCGACATCGGCTCGGCCTGGACGAAGGCGGCAGTGGTCGGGCGTGCGCTGGGCCGATGGAGGATCGCGGCGCACGCCGCACAGCCCTCCGCGTGGGATGAGGCGGAGCTGATCGCGACGCTGGCGGCGCGGCTGGCAGGCCGGGCGGATCCCCGCGTCTCGGCGCGAATCGCCTCGCTCCTCGCCGATGCGCCGAGGATTGCCGTCCACACGCCTGCCCGGCCCGGCAGGATCGCCCTCGCCGCGGTCTCGTCCGAGCTCTCTGGCCAGGCGGCACGTCGTGCGGCCGAGGCTGCCGGATGGGTCGTGGTCGAGGCGGTCACGGTCGACGATGGACGGCCGGTCGTGGATCGGCTCTCCGCCCTGCAATCGGCCGAGGTGGATGCTTGGCTGATCGCCGGCGGGTTCGACGAGGAGGGCGGCGAGGGCGCGCTCGAGGTGGCGGGGCTCGTGGCGGCCGCTCGGGGCGGCGGGAAATCGCCCGTGGTGTGGGCCGGCTCGGCCGGCCTCACCGAACGGGTTGGCGCCTTCTTCGAGCCCGGGGTGCTACGCGCGGTCGCGAATCCGCGCCCCTCGGCGGATCGTGAGAATCTCCTTCCGCTGCGCCGCTACCTCGACGGCCTCATCGAGCGTCTGGTCGAGCGCGGAGCGGCCCGCCAGCTCGCCCCGATCGGGTTCGGCCGGGCCGTGGCCGAGCTTGCCCGCGCGTCGCACCTGCGGGTCGTGGGTGTCGACCTCGGCGCGCGCTACGCGACCTGGGCGAGCGCGGACGAGAACGGGATGGCGGAGAGCCGGGTGGTGGCGTTGGGCGGCCTCGCCTCGCCGACCCTCACCGCCCCTGGCGGGCCGGCGCGGATCGCTCGCGGCCTCCCGCTGGCGATCGACGAGCTGGCGGTAGCCGATGCGCTCCAGAACCTGCGCGCCCGACCGGGCTCGATCCCGCAGACCGACGAGGAGCTGGCGGTCGTTCATGGGGCCGCGCGCGACCTGCTGGCGGACCTCGCGGCCAACGGCCCGCAACCTCAAGGAGTTGACCTGCTGATCGGCTCGGGACGCACCATCGGGAGCGCGCCGCTCCCTGCGCAGGCCATGCAGCTGCTGCTGGACGGGATCCGGCCGATTGGGATCGTGCAGGTCGCCATCGACCCGGCCGGGGCATTGGGGCCGCTCGGCGCGCTCCGCGACGACGAGATCGTCGAGGGCCTTGGGACGTTGCGCGACGACCTGCTGACGCCACTCGGCGCGGCGGTCGTGTGCCGCGGCGGACGACCCGGCCACCTCTCGATGCGGGTCACTGTTCATCGCGTCGGCTGGCGCTCGCTCGGCCCGATCGAGGTGCGCCCCGGCCAGCTCGAGGTCGTCCCGCTCCCGCGAGGGCAGGTCGCCGAGCTGGAGATCGAGCTCGATCCGGCGGTGAGCCTGAGCGCCCCGAGGCGCGCACGTCGTCTCCGGGCGTCGGTGACCGGTGGGGCGGTGGGCGTGGTTCTCGACGCGCGCGATGCGCCGCTCCTCCTCCCTCGACGGAGCGACGATCGACGGACGGTCCTCAGCGCCTGGCGCGACACGTTTCTGCGCGAGGTCCGGCCACCGGCCGAGGGGGCGGCGTGATCGAGGCGTCGCTGCATCGGATTCACCTCCCGCGTGGCACGGTCGTCAGCGTGCAGGTCGGGGCCGAGATCAGGCCCGACGAGGTGATCGGCATGCGTCGGGGCGCAATGGCGCCGGTCCGGGTGCCAGTCACGCGGCCGCTGCGTCGGCAGCCCGCCGAGATCGAGGAGCTGCTGGTGGTCCGCCCCGGCGAGCGGGTCGAGGCGGAGCAACCGCTCGCGTTGGTGGAGGGAGCCGGCGTCGTGCTCGCCCCGGTCGCCGGCCTCGTGCTGGCGGCCTCGGGACGCGACGGGACGCTGCTGCTCGCTCCCCTCGCCGCTGAGGAGACGGTGATCGGCCATGTTCGAGGCCGCGTTCGCGCGGTGGAGGAGGGCTCGCTGGTGATCGAGGTGCCTGCGGCTCGCCTGCATGGCGTTGGGGGCAGCGGCGAGGCGGTGCATGGCGAGCTGGTGGTGGGGGTCCCAAATCCCGGTGACGAGCTTCGCGCCGGGGCGATCGACGCCGGTGCGACTGGGAAGATCCTGGTCGGCGGGTCGCGGGCGTCGGCAGAGACGCTGACCCGCGCACGCGCGATGGGGGTGGCCGGGATCGTGCTGGGCGGCGTGCTCCACAAGGAGCTGCGCGACTTCGAGGCGATCCAGCGCCGCCGGCGCGAGGCCGGCGGCATGACCGGCGCATTCGGGATCCTGCTGGTCGAGGGGTTCGGCAAGGTCGGGATCGATCCTCAGCTCTTCAGCTGGTTCCGTGCTCATGCCGGGCGCGTCGCCAGTCTCTTCGGAGCCGATGGACTCCTCTACGTGTACGACGCCGCTCCGCTGCCGTCACGTCGAGCGCTGGCCAAGGTGGGCGATCGGGTGATCGCGCATCGGCGACCGTTTCAGGGTCGGGGTGGCGTGCTGGTGGGGCTGATGGAGGACCTCCACGCGGCTCAATCGGGGATCCCGACGCGCATGGCGCTCGTGCGGTTCGAGGATGGCCGCCTCGCCCCGGTACCGCTTGCCAACATTGAGGCGACCGTGGTCGCCGAAGGCCGCTGACGGGCGGCTCCCGTATTCTTCGATCCATGGAAGCCGCCGGAAGCCTCCGCAGCGAAGCGCCTCAGGAGACGCGGGCGATCGGCCACGCACTCGGCTCCCACGCGCATTCGGGGACGCTGGTGGCGCTCATCGGTCCGCTGGGCGCCGGCAAGACCGAGCTGGCCAAGGGTGTCGCCGAGGGGCTGGGCGTGACGAGCGTCGTCAACAGTCCGACCTTCGTGCTCATGAATGAGCATGCCGGCCGGCTGCGGCTCTTTCACATCGATGCCTACCGGCTCGACGACCCCGACGAGTCAGTGGCGGCCGGACTCTTCGACGACCGGCAGGCTGCGGGCGTGGCGGTGGTGGAATGGGCCGATCGGCTTGGTGATCGGCTCCCCGCCGAGCGCCTCGAGCTCACCATGGTCCCCGAGCCCGACGGCAGCGACCGGCGCCAGATCAGCTGGCGCGTGGTCGGTTCGAGGCACCTGCGCCTCGCCAACGAGGCCCTGGTGCCCAAATGATCGTCGCCATCGAAAGCGCGTCGAGCGACCCATCGCTGGCGCTTGCGGCCTCGAACGGTTTCGCCTTCGCCACCGATGGCTGGGCGGGCGAGGGTCGTCAGGCGAGCGAGTTGCTGCCGCGGCTGCTCGTCCTCCTGGCACGCGCTGGCCGCCAGCTCGGCGAGGCGACCGCAGTGGGTGTCGGGGTTGGCCCGGGCTCGTTCACCGGCCTGCGGGTCTCGATGAGCCTGGCCAAGGGGATTGCGCTCGCCCTGCGCCTCCCGGTGGTCGGCGTGCCGAGCCTGGGGGCGTGGCTGGCGGCCGATCCTCGAGCCGCCGCGGCGATCGCCCGCGCCGGTGCACAGGATGCCTACCTGCTGATGCGCGGCGCCTCGGAGCCGCGCATCGTGCCGGCCTCGGACCTGCCGGGGCTGGTCGAGGGGAAGCTCGTGGCGGCCCCCTCCGAGCTCGCTGCCGCCTTCGGGCTGTCCGAGGCGCTCCCGCCCCATGAGGCAGCAGCAGCCGTCGCGCGCCTGGCGGCATTGCGCCTGAGCTCGGAGCCGCGGGGCGACGACCTGGCGGGGCTCGAGCCGTGGTACCTCCGTCCGCCGCGAGGGGTCGCATCCGCCGAGCCGGTGACCTCATGGCCGTGACCGCGCCCCTCGTGGTGGGCCCGATGCGCATGGCTGACGTGGCAGCGGTCCTCGAGATCGAGCGGCTCAGCTTCAGCGCGCCGTGGCCGGCGTTCGCCTTCGAACAGGAGCTGACCGCAAACCGGCTCGCCCACTACCGCGTCGCGCGACTGGAAGATCGCGTTGTCGCGTTCGGCGGCATCTGGCTGATGGTCGATGAGGCGCACATCACCACCTTCGGCGTCCATCCCGATCATCGGCGGCGCGGGATCGGGCGACGGCTGCTGCTGCAGCTGGCCGAAGTGGCGCTCGAGCTCGGCTCGGCGCGGATGACCCTCGAGGTACGGGTCAGCAACGAGCCCGCGCAGCGTCTCTATCGCGGGTTCGGCTTCCTGGTGACCGGTCGTCGGGTCGCGTACTACAGTGACGATGGCGAGGACGCGCTGGTGATGACCACCCCCGAGCTCATCGGCCCCACGATGCGCGCTGTGCTTGCCGCGGAGCGGACGCGGGCGGCCGAGGACGACCTCGCATGAGGGGACCCCTGATACTCGCCATCGAGACGAGCTGTGACGAGACCGGCGTGGCGGTGGTCCGCGGCGGCCGTCGGATCGTGGCGAACCAGGTCGCCACCCAGATCGCCCTGCACGCGGCGACCGGCGGCATCGTGCCCGAGGTGGCAGCACGCCAGCAGTTGCGCTGGATCGTGCCGAGCGTGGAGGCAGCGATGGCCGAGGCCGGCATCGGCTGGGATGAGCTCGACGCTGTGGCGGTGACCTGCGGTCCCGGGCTGATTGGCTCGCTGCTGGTGGGTGTCAATGTTGCGAAGGCTCTGGCGGTGGTGCATGACCTGCCGCTGCTGGGGATCAACCACATCGAGGGGCACATCTACGCCAACTGGCTGACGGATGGGCCAGTCGAGGATCCACTCCCAGCGGAACCGCCCTTTCCGCTGCTCTGCCTGGTGGTGAGCGGCGGGCACACCCAGCTGGTCCTGATGGCCGATCACGGACGGTATCGGCTCCTGGGGCAGACGGTTGACGACGCGGCGGGGGAGGCATTCGACAAGGTCGGACGCCTCCTCGGCCTCCCGTATCCCGGCGGCCCGGCCATCAGCGCGGCGGCAGAGGGGGCTGGGGCGGCGACCCGCTTCCCGCGGGCTCGGACCGCCGGGCCGTATGACTTCAGCTTCTCAGGGCTCAAGACCGCGGTCCTGCGCGAAGTCGCCGCCTATCGAGATCGCGGCGCGCCGATCCCGGTCGATGGTCTGGCCGCGGCGTTCGAGGAGGCGGTCGTCGATGCGCTCGCCACCAAGACCGTGGCCGCCGCCGAGGAGCATGCCGTGGCCGCGGTCGCCATGGGCGGAGGCGTGGCAGCCAACCGATCACTGCGCCGGGTGCTGCGCGACCGTCTCGACGCGCTCGGCATCCCCCTGCTCGTGCCGCCGCCCGCCTGGTGCACCGACAACGGTGCGATGATCGGGGCCGCCGCCGGCTTCCGCTTCGCCGCGGGCGATCGTGCCGGCCCGGCGCTCGAGGCGGTCCCGAACCTCTCGCTCGCCTGGTCGGACGCATGACGGGGCCGCTCGCGCCCGAACGACTGGTTCCCCCGACGCCGGGGCAGCTGCGCCGGCTGCTGGCCGCGGAGCGGCTCCGGCCAAACAAGGCGCTCAGCCAGAACTTCCTGACCGACGCCGTGGCCCTCGATGCGATCGTGGCCGCCGCGGAGTTGGCGCCCGGCAACCGGGTGGTCGAGGTCGGCCCTGGGCTCGGTGTGCTCACCCGACGCCTCCTGGCTGCGGGGGCCACTGTCATCGCGGTCGAGCTCGATCCACGCCTGGCGGCGTACCTCCGGCGCGAGCTGAGCGCGGCAGCGCGCTTCGAGCTGATCGAGGCCGATGCCCTCTCGCTCCATCCGCGCGACTTCTTCCCGGGCGAGGACTTCAAGCTGATCGCCAACATCCCGTACCACATCACCAGTCCGCTGCTGCATGCCTTCCTCGAGGGGGAGCGGCCGCCACTCCTCACGGTCCTCCTCGTGCAGGCCGAGGTTGCGGCTCGGGTCGCCGCGCCGCCCGGCCAGATGAGCTACCTCTCGGTCTTCGTGCAGAACGTGGCGGAGGCGGAGATCGTCGGCCGGGTCGAGGCGGCGGCCTTCGAGCCGGCGCCGGAGGTTGATTCATCCATCCTGCGACTCCGGCGCCGGGCGATCCCGCAGATCGCCGCGGGGCCCGGTCGGGAGCCGTTCTATCGGCTGGTGCAGGCCGGATTCCGTCAGCGGCGGAAGCAGCTGCACAATGCGCTCGGTCGAGAGCTCCCCATGGCACGGCCCGTGCTGGCCGAGGCCTTCGAGGCATGCGGGATCGACTCCGAGCGCCGCGCCCAGACCCTCTCGCTGGCCGAGTGGGACTGCCTCAATCTCCGTCTCTCGTCTTCGCTCGCCGAGCCGACCTGCGTACCCGAATGATGCCGCTCAGCCTTGACGCGCCGGCCAAGCTCAACCTGTCGCTTCGAGTGGTGGGGCGGCGGCCGGACGGGTTCCACTTGCTGGAGACGGAGATGGTGCTGCTCGATCTGGCCGATCGGCTCCTCCTGCTGCCGGGCGCCACCGGTCTGCGGGTCGAGGCACCGCCGGAGGATGCGATTCCGGTGGACCAGAGCAACCTCGCCTGGCGTGGTCTCGTGGCGGGGATCGGCGGCCGGCCGGAGCTGGCCTGCCTCGCTCTCGAGAAACGAATCCCGGCCGCCGCCGGCCTCGGCGGCGGCTCGTCGGACGCGGCGGCGGCCTGGCGGCTGGGTCGCCGGGCAGCGGGCGCTTCCGAGGCGGCGACCCCCGACGACCTCTCCGCCCTGGTGGCCATCGGGGCCGACGTGCCATTCTTCGCGGCCCGCGTGGCCGCGGCCGTGATGACCGGGATCGGTGAGGTGGTCACGCCGGCGAATTTCCCTTCGAGCGACCACGTCATCCTCATCCTGCCCGCCTTCCGGCTGTCGACCGCTGCGGTTTTCAGCGAGCTGCGCGACGACGACCTGGCGACGGATCGCGCGGGTGGCAACGATCTGCTGGCGCCCGCGCTCCGCCTTCGCCCTGAGCTCGGCCAGCTGCTGCGCCAGGTCGCGGCCGCGGGCGGCGAGCCACGCCTGACCGGGTCCGGATCGACGATCTTCGCGATGACCGCTGACCCGGAGCGTGCCGCGGCGATTGCCACCACACTGCGCGGGGCTGGCGTGACGGTCGCAATCACCCGTCTCCGGCACGAGGCGGCGCAGATCGTGGAGCTCGATCAAGCGCCGCTGGATGGTGGCGCCTGGGCGTCGGGCATGGGATGATCGAAGGCCGATGCTCGATGGAGGAGTCATGACCCAGCGCGCCCAGGTCCAGACCAGCGCCGCCCCGCCCGCGATCGGCCCGTACAGCCAGGCGATTCGCGCCGGCGGGTTCGTCTTCACGGCGGGACAGGTCGGCGGCGAACCGGCCGATGGCGCGTTGGCAGACGGCGTGGCGGCCCAGGCCGATCAGGCGCTGCGTAACCTCGCCGCCGTGCTGGCGGAGGCCGGCACAAGCCTGGAGCGAGTGGTGAAGACGACGATCTTCCTAACGGATATGGCCGATTTCGCGGCGGTGAACGAGGTCTATGCCAGGCACCTGTCCCCGCCGTACCCCGCTCGATCGACGGTTGCCGTCAAGGCATTGCCGAAGGGCGCCCTGGTCGAGATCGAGATGGTCGCCCTCGTCGGAGATGAGGAGCCTGCATCATCGTGACGGCCAGCGCGGCGGTCGTCCTGGCCGCTGGACACGGAACACGGATGCGCTCCCGCGTGCCGAAGGTGCTCCATCCGCTGGCCGGGCGCTCGATGCTTGACCACGTCCTCGCGGCGCTGGCCGAAGCCGGGATCGATCGGCCGGTCGTCGTCGTCGGGCATGGAGCGGAGGAGGTCGAGGCCTCCGTCGCAGGACGCGCAACGACGGTGCGGCAGGAGCACCAGGACGGGACCGCAGACGCCGTGCGCTGTGGTCTCGAGCAGATCGGCGATGCCGCGAAGCAGGTCCTGGTCGCAATGGGGGATGCACCGCTCGTGCCGGCAGCTCTGTTCGCGGAGCTTCTCCAGGCACAGGCGAATGGCGACGCCAGCATCGCGCTTCTGGTTTCGCGGCCGAGCGATCCAGGCGGCTACGGCCGCATCGTGCGCAACGCCGATGGCCTGGTACGGGCGATCGTCGAGGAACAGGACGCCGACGCGGAGACGATGCGGCTGGGTGAGGTCAACGCCGGCGCCTACGCCTTCGACACTGCGTGGCTGCGCGCGAACATCGGCGCAGTGCCGGCTGCGCCCTCCGGCGAGCACTACCTGACCGATCTGGTGGCGATGGCGGTCGCTGGCGGACGAGGAGTCACGGTCGTCAGCGCTCCACGGGCCGAGCTGGCTATGGGGATCAACGACCGCTCGGGCCTTGCCGCCGCCGAGCGGATCATGCGCTCCGAGATCGCCGAGCGCCACCTGCGCAATGGGGTCACCATCGTCGATCCTGCGAACACCTACATCGATGCCGGGGTCGAGATCGGCGAGGACGCACGGGTCGAACCGTGGACCGTTCTCTCCGGCACGACCACGATCGCGGCGGAGGCCGTCATCGGGCCAGGGGCGCACGTGAACGACTCGCAGGTCGGGGCACGAACGGTGGTGTGGGCCAGCGTGATCGAGTCGTCGACAGTCGGCGAGGACGTCCAGATCGGGCCGTACACCCACCTCCGGCCGGGCTGCGAGATCGGGCCGCGCTGCCGGATCGGCAACTTCGCCGAGCTCAAGATGACCCGCGTCGGGGCGGGCACCCAGATACACCACTTCAGCTACCTGGGCGATGCCGATCTCGGTGCTGGCGTGAACATCGGGGCGGGTGCGATCACCGCCAACTACGATGGGACCACGAAGCATCGCACCACCATCGGCGACGGCGCATTCATCGGGGTCGACACCATGCTCCGCGCCCCGGTCAGCATCGGCCCGGGCGCCCGAACGGGCGCCGGCGCGGTCGTGACGCGGGACGTGCCCGCCGGCGAGACGGTGGTCGGCATGCCTGCGCGGCGGATCGGGACGCGCCGACGGAGCGCGCCGCCGCCGGCGGAATCGGGCCAGGGCGATGCCTGAGAGCGGCGGCTCCACCGGTAACCCGATCATCGACCTCGCCATCGTCATGGCCCTGATCCTGGTGAGCGGCTTCTTTGCCGCGAGCGAGATCTCGCTCATCACCGTCAAGCGCCACCGTCTCACGCAGCTGATCGGTGAGGGAAATCGCGGGGCGCGCGTCGCCGAGCAGCTTACCGAGGACCCGGCGCGCTTCCTCGCCACCATTCAGATCGCGCTGACCTTCCTTGGCTTCTTGGCCTCGGCCATCGGTGCCGTCTCGCTGTCGGGCAACCTTGCTGACCTCGTGCGCCTGATCCCGATCGGCTTCGTGCGCGACGCCGCCGACAGCATCGGCTTCGTGGTCGTCACCATGCTCGTCGCGCTGGCCGCGATCATCGTCGGCGAGCTCGTTCCGAAGACCCTCGCGCTCACCTTCGCCGACCGATTCGCGATCTTTGTGGCGCGCCCGATCGGATGGTTCGACCGCGCCCTGCGACCCATCGTCTGGCTCGTCTCGAGCATCTCGAATGTCCTAGTGCGTGCGCTCGGCGGCAAGGACCGCCCACAGGCTGGCTACCTCTCGACCGAGGAGCTGAAGATGCTGGTCGAGACAGGAAGCGAGCAGGGAGGCATCGAGGAGGACGAGAAGGAGATGATCCACGGGGTCATCGAGCTGGCCGAGACCAAGGTCCACCAGGTGATGGTCCCGCGCATCGGCATCCGGGCGGTCGAGGTCCGCGACCCGGTCGACGAGGTGCTCGACATGATCGTGCGGGCCGGGCACTCGCGCGTCCCGGTGTACGAGGAGAGCCTCGACAACATCGTCGGGATCCTCTACGCCAAGGACCTCCTCCCATTCCTGCGCCCCGGCGCCGCCCCGTCGTCCGAAATCGACATCCGCGCGCTGGCGCGTCCCGCCGCCTATGTGCCGGAGACGAAGCCGGTCGACGAGCTGCTGCACGAGATGCGCGTCGACAAGCGCCACATCGCGATCGTGGTCGACGAGTACGGGGGGACCGCCGGCCTGATCACGATGGAAGACGTCGTCGAGGAGATCGTCGGCGAGATCCAGGACGAGTACGACAAGGAGGAGTCGCTGGTCGAGGCGCTCGAGGAGGAGGGACGGACTGCGTTCCGAATCGACGGGCGGGTCAGCATGGACGACCTGCGCGACCTGTTCGAGCTCGACGACACGGAGGAGGACGACGAGGACGAGTACGACACCGTTGGCGGCTTCATCGTCCACCGCGTCGGGCGCATCCCGCTGCCTGGCGCGGTGGTTCCCTTCAGGGACGTGACCCTCACCGTGGAGACCGCGGAACCGCGTCGCATCGGCAAGGTGATCGCCTCGCGCTCGCGGCGGGCGGACTCGGCGCTCGACGAGCTGGCAACCAGCGACGCCGACTAGGCGCTGATCATGCTCTCGACGAGCGTGCGGAGGCCCTCGAGGAGGTCCAGCGGCACCGGGAGCGAGCGCGCCTCGGTGAGCGCAAGATCCCGATAACGGAGGGCCTCCTGCTCGGTGGCGGCGCGCGCGCCGGTTCGCTCCAGGATCTCGAGCACCTCGTCGACGAGCTCATCGGGCATGAGGGCATCACCCTCGCGCGGGCCGGAGCCGTCGGTGGCGCGGATCACCGGCTGGTAGATCGTGATCAGGCGCCGGACCTCCTCCGCGGCGGCGTTCTGCAGCGCCCACACGACCGGGAAGGTCTTCTTCCGCTTCCGGATGTCCCCCGCGGCCGCCTTCCCCGAATCGGCGCTTGCCCAGAAGCTGCCCTTCAGGTCGTCGGCGATCTGGAAGGCCATCCCGAGGTCACGACCGAGCCGATGGTAGGCGTTGATCACCTCCTGGTCGTCGCTCGCCATCATCGCGCTCGTCTCGATCGAGGCGCCGATCAGCGCCGCCGTCTTCTTGGAGATCATCTCGAGGTATTCGTCGACCGTCACATCGGTGCGGCGCTCGAAGCTGATGTCCAGGTACTGGCCCTCGCACAGGGCCAGGCACGTCTCGTCGTAGACGCGCATCACGTCGAGCAGCTTCTGAGGCTCGTACTCCTCCTCCTTCATGAGCCGATACAGCGCGAGGCGCGACAGCGCGAAGAGCGCATCCCCGGCGTTGATGGCCAGCGGCACGCCCCAGAGCGCCCAAAGGGTCGGCCGATGCCGCCGCTCGCGATCCGAATCTTCGATGTCATCGTGGACCAGGCTGAAGTTGTGCCCCAGCTCGACCGCCGCGGCCGCCGGGAGCGCCTTGCGGTACTCGCCCCCCAGCGACTTGAAGGCGAGCAGCCCCAGCAGCGGGCGCAGCCGCTTGCCGCGCGGGCCCTCCGTCTGGTCGAGCCCCAGGTGATAGGCGAGCATCTCGTACAGCGGGCGGGCGCTCGCGTCGTGCTCGCCCAGGACCGACCGCATC
>JBDTYC010000006.1:0-20543 GCA_040005815.1 Chloroflexota bacterium | reverse complement strand
GCGCACCGAGGATCATCCCATCGAATACCTCGAGTTCGAGGCCACGATCCCGAGGGGCGAATACGGCGCCGGGGACATGATCGTGTGGGACTGGGGCACCTTCGTGCCGGAGGAGACTGACGACCCGGCCGCCGCCCTCAAGGCCGGCGAGCTCAAGTTCCGCGCGGATGGTGAGCGGCTGCATGGCCGCTTCACGATCGTCCAGACGGGCGGCAAGCGCGATGCCTTCGGTCGCAAGTCCGAGCCCGCGCAATGGCTGCTGATCCACAAGCGCGACGAACACGCCGTCGCCGGCTGGGATGCCGAGGAGCACACCACCAGCGTCAAGAGTGGCCGCACCAATGACGAGCTGGCGGCTGGATCTGAGCCACGCTTCGTCGCACCGCCGCCCAGCCTCGAGCCCGAGCCGGATCTCTCCGCGGCGCGCCCCGCCTCGCTCCCCGATTTCATCAAGCCGATGCTGGCCACCCTGACCGAGGGTGCCTTCGATGACCCCGATTGGCTGTATGAGATCAAGTGGGACGGCTACCGGGTCGAGGCAGTGGTCACTTCGAAGGGCGTCAGGCTCTGGACCCGCAACCACATCGACGCCGCGACCT
The DNA here is from genome assembly GCA_040005815.1 of Chloroflexota bacterium. Taxonomy (GTDB): domain Bacteria; phylum Chloroflexota; class Limnocylindria; order QHBO01; family QHBO01; genus CF-167. Next base: position 19,944 of record JBDTYC010000006.1, on the reverse strand, counting down.
ACTTCCCGGACCTGGCTGGCCCGGCCGACTGGATCATCGCGCGCGAGGCGATCGTGGATGGGGAGGTGGTGGCTTTCGACGGCGAAGGGCGCCCGGACTTCTCGCTGCTCCAGGATCGGACCGGGCTGCGCGGCCTCGAGGCTGCCACCGGGCGTCGTTCAGCGGACGCACCCCGCCTGACGGCCGATGAGCGACGGGCCATCCCGCTCGCCTACATGGTCTTCGACCTGCTGCACCTGGACGGCAGCTCGCTGCTGGAGGTCCCGCTGGAGGAGCGGAAGCGCCTCCTGCGCCGCGTGATCCGGCCGCATCCGATGGTTCGCTACGCGGCCCACGTGCTTGGGGAGGGCGATGCCTTCGTGCGGGCCGCCGCGGAACGTGGCCTGGAGGGGGTCGTCGCCAAGCGGCGCGTCAGCCGCTACGAGCCGGGCAAGCGATCGGATGATTGGCTGAAGATCAAGCTTCGCCGGGAGCAGGAGATGGTGGTCGCCGGATGGCTGCCGGGGAAGGGGAGCGCGGGAGAGTTCGGGTCGCTGATCGTGGCCGTCTACGCCGATGGCCGGCTCCGCCACGCCGGCCAGGTGGGCAGCGGCTTCTCCGCGACGATGCGCCGCCAGCTCCTGGACGCGCTGAAGCCGCTGCGGCGCGAGGAGTCGCCGCTCGACCCGGTGCCGCGCCTGCCGTCGCCGCGCTGGGTCGAGCCTCGCGTCGTCATTCGCGCGGAGTTTGCAGAATGGACGACCGATGGATTGCTGCGCCAGGCCGCGTTCAAGGGCATCGAAGTCGGGAAGGAGCCGGGTGCCGTCGTCCGGGAAGAGGCGTTGCCGCGGGCGCGGGTCGTGGCGCGCGCTCCCGGCGCATCTCGCGGCAAGAGGACCAAGACGATGAGCACGACGGTCGTGGAGGCGACTGCGGAGGAGCTGGCTCTCCTCGAAGCCATGGATCGTGACGGGACCTGGCAGGTGGCTGGCCACGAGCTGCGCGTCACGAACCTCGGCAAGATCCTGTTTCCAGCGGGGGAGGGGCAGCCTGCCCTGACGAAGCGCGACCTCATTCGCCATTACGTCACGGTCGGCCCTGTCCTCGTGCCGCACCTCGCCGGCCGCGGGCTGAACCTGCAGCGGTTCCCCGATGGGATCGGCAAGGCCGGCTTCTGGCAGAAGGACCTGCCCGGCCACGCGCCAAGCTGGATCGCCCGCTGGACCTATGCCGGCAGCGAAGGAGCCAAGGACTATGTGGTGGTCGATCGAGTCGCGACGCTGGCCTGGCTCGCGCAGGAGGGTGCGATCGAGCTGCACCCGTGGACCTCGCCTACGAAGGCGCCGGATCGGCCCACCTTCGCCCTGATCGATATCGATCCAGGGACGAAGACGACCTTCGAGGAGATCCTTGTCCTGGCCCGGCTGTTCCGAACAGCGCTCCAGCATCTGGGCGTCATCGGCCTACCAAAGGTGAGTGGCAAGCGCGGGGTGCAGATCTGGGTGCCGATCGAGGCGAGCTACAGCTTCGAGCAGACCCGCGACTGGGTGGAGCAGCTGTCGCGCGCAGTGGGCCAGACGGTCCCGGAGCTGGTCAGCTGGGAGTGGTCGAAGCGCGACCGCGCCGGCAGAGCTCGGCTCGATTTCACCCAGAACGCGATCAACCGAACCCTGGTGTCGCCCTACTCGGTGCGGCCGTCACCGGGAGCCCCGGTTTCGGCGCCCATCAGCTGGGAGGAGCTGGACAACCCTGATCTCGCGCCTGACCGTTGGACGATCGCTTCGTTGCCCGCGCGGATGGAGGCCGTCGGCGACCTCTTCGCCCCGGCCCTCAAGGAGGCGCAGAAGCTTCCGCCGCTTTGACCGGCACAAAGAAAGCCGCGGGTGGAGCGCCGAGCCTGGGAGTCACAGGAACGGCGCCGCCCGCGGCGATGTTCGAACGAAATACGAAGAGCGGCGTCTAGCTGGGCCAGCCGCCGCCGGTGTGTGCGCTGCGCATACGCGTCTCCCTCGATCGGCCATCTCGCAAGAGACGTGACCGCAAGCAGAGATTCGTATCCGGACTTCGCCCCTTCAATCACCCATCGGTACCGGTATCGTCTGAGGCCCCCAGTACTTCTGGGGGAGTGGTGAGTCAAGTGGGACTTGCCAATGCTCGGTATACTCCCGTCAATGCCGCGTACACGCATGCCCACCAAAAGCACCGCCCACGACAGCGCGCTCGCTCAGCAGATCGGCGCCCGCCTCCGCGACGCCCGCAAGCGAAGTGGCCTGACGCAGCAGCAGCTGGCCGGCGACCGCTATACCAAGGCCTACGTGAGTGCCCTGGAGACGGGGATCGCCCGCCCCTCGATGGTCGCGCTCAGCTACCTCGCCGAACGGCTCTCACTGCCGCCCAGCCACTTCCTTGACGAACAGAACCCGACCTGGAGTCGATTGGCGGTCGACATGACCCTCGCCGCCGGCGACTGGCAAGCCGCCGCCGATGGCTACGCCGCGCTCCTCGACATCCCGCTCGACGACCTCGGACGCGCCGAGGTGCTCCGCGGCCGCGCCGAAGCACTCGCCCGGCTGGACAGGGGCAAAGACGCAGTGACCGCCGCGGCCGAGGCCGCTCGCCTCTTCAGTTCGCTCGGACGTGTATCGGACGAGGCCCTGGCGCGCTACTGGCTGGCCTACGGCCTGTACCTGTCCGACCAGGAGGCCGATGCGCAGAGCCTCCTCACCTCGCTCCTGGAGCGCGTGCGCGCCGGACTGAAGGTCGAGCCGGACTTCGAGATGCGCGTCCTGATGGCACTCGCTGCGGTGGCGTCGCGCGGGGGTGACTTTCCGCGCTCGCTGACGTACCTCGAGACGGCGCGGGGGCTCGCCGACGATCTCGACGACCGGCGCCGGGCGATGTTCCTCTTCAACCTCGCGATCAGCTACCAGGAGACCGGCGACCTGGAGGCGGCGATCCGAACGGGGACGCAGGGGCTCGCCCTCCTCCGTTCGGCCGGCGCCGTCTTCGAGTCCGCGCAGATCGAGAACACCCTCGCCCTGGCGTACCTCTCGAGCGGGAACATCGAGCGGGCCGCCGAGCTGGCCGACGAGGCTCGGTCTGCGTTCGAGGAGGTCGGGGACGATCGCTTCCTGTGCGCAGTACTCGACACCGATGCGCAGATTGCCCTGGCCCAGGGCCGATTCGAGGATGCGGCCGGCACCGCCCGCCGGGCGATGGAGATGGCCAGGGCGACCGGCAATGGGGGCGTCGTGCTGACCGCGATGCTCACCGAAGCCCGCGCGATGCGCGCCCAGGACGACGCAGCAGGGGCAGAGGGACGCTATGAGGCGGCTGCGGAACTGGCACGCGCCGGACACTCCGCCGGTCGGACCCGCGAGGTCCTGCGCGAGTGGGCTGAGCTGCGAGCCACCCATGGCGACCATCGCGGGGCTTACGAGCTGACACGTGAGGCGCTATCAGTCAAATAACTGTTGACAGGTGCGGTCCAGTGGAGTTAGGCTGCATGCAGGGAGTTGGTCTGGGTACCCGCTTGGTGCAACGCCAGCGTGGGACCAACTCTGAGCCGGGGGAATCGGGATCGGAGTTCGGGCACAGCTCCGATCCCAATGCCCCGGGAAATCAGGACGCCACCGGTGTCTCCACCAGCGTGAAGCGTCCTGTCGCGAATGGATCGGCCGCGCCGGGCAGATAGATCCGCATCGAAAAGTCACCTGGCCCCCACGACTCAAGCACCTCGTTGGTCGGCACGGCGAAGGTGAAGCCGATGATCTTCGAGCTTGCGTCGATGCCCTGTGTCGATGGCTCCTGCACCACGGTCTCCTGCTCCCCGTCGAGGCGGACGATCTCCACGAGAATCGTCGCCACGTCCGGCGCGGCCACCAGCCGGACCGAGTACGCAATCGGGTCGCTGGCGCGGAAACGATCCGTGGAATCCACTGCTTCGCCGCTTGTCGGATCCAGCGAGGTGCCAAACGTGATCGCGAGCGGACCCGCGGCGCTCGCGGAAGGGGTTGGTGAGGGGAGTTCCGCCTCCGACCCGGCGCGGCCGATCACGAACACCACCAGGCCGACCCCGAGGACCGCCCCTGCCCAACCGAGCCAGGTCCGCGCGCGAGGAGCGGGTCCGCCGCGGCGCTCGGTCGCCATTGGTCGCGCCCGGGATGGCCGCCCGCGGCGAATGCCGAAGCTCGAGCCGCGCGTACGGAACCCCATCTCGGCCTCAACTCTAGCGACGCAATTCCAGATACGATGGCGTCATGCCTCGCCGCGTCTTCGACTTCGACACGCCGGACCGGTTTGTCGCCGGCGTCATCGGCAAGCCCGGTGCGCGAGCCTTCTATCTGCAGGCTCGCCAGGGCGGCGCTCTGGTGAGCATCGGGCTCGAGAAGACGCAGGTCGCCGCCCTCGCCGGGCGGATGTCCGAGTTGCTCGATACGGTCGAGGGACTCTCCGGCGACCTCCCCGTGGGAGTTGCCCGCGACGACCAGCCGCTCGAGGAGCCGACCGTGGAGCTGTTCCGAGTCGGTCTCATGGCGCTGGCCTGGGACGCGACGGCAGCCCAGATCGTGATCGAGGCACAGCCGCTCAGCGACGACGGCGAGTTCGGCTCGGTAGCGGACCAGGCCCCCAGCGCCCCTGACCTGTTTCGGGTGCGCGTCGAGCCGGCCCGGGCCCGCGACTTCATCAGGCGCGCCGCGTCGCTCATTGCCGACGGGCGGCCGGCGTGTCCGTTCTGCGGTCAGCCGCTGGAGGCGACCGGCCATTTCTGCCCGAAGACCAACCTGAACTGATGCCCGGGGCGGGGGGCCGCAGCTCCGACCACGCCGGCTTCGACCCACACCTGCCCATCGACTGGCTCGAGCCGGCGCAGCTCGGCGACGATCTGCCCGGCCGTCTTGGCCTCACCATCCTGCCGGGCAAGCAGGGCACCTCATTCCGGTACCCCGGCCGCGTATATCGCCGCGACGTCGATGGGGACGTCGCGCTCCTTCGGGCCGTCGGCGTTCGACGCCTGATCCTGCTGGTCGAGGACGCGGAGCTGCATCACTGGAGCGATCCCGCGATCGTGCAGCGGGGGAACGCCGGGGGCGTCGAGGTTATTCGGCATCCGATTCCCGACGGGCGAGCGCCGCGCTCCACGGGCGAGATGCACCAAATCCTCGATGAGATCCGCGAGGCCCGGACGGCGGGGAACGTGGCGGTCGCGTGTATGGGGGGCGTCGGTCGGACGGGGACTGTCGCCGCCTGCGCCCTGGTGGAGGGGGGCATGACCCCCGACGAGGCGATCGCGACGGTTCGAGCTGTCAGGCACCCCACGGCAGTCGAGACCGCGGAGCAGGAGGACTTCGTCGGCTCGTTCGCCGCCGAGCGTCAGGCCGGGGAACGCCCATAGACGGCCACGCGCCACACACGGCTGCCACCCCTGTGCAGCTGGGCGAATCCGGCACCACCGAGCAGTCGGTCGATCTCAGCCTGGCGGTGAATGTAGAAGTGATCGCGGCGCCTCAGGAGCCAGGAGAGCGCATTCAGGACCGTAAGGGAGCCCCGGACCCACCAGGTGTCCGTCGGATGGACGAGGCCGATGAGGCGCGGCCGCGGCCGCAGAGCCGCGCCGAGCAGCGCCGCCAGGTCCGGGTAGCAACAGATGACCCGGTCCAGCGTGACGATATCGGATGGAGGCAGATCGTCAGCGAGATCGACGACGTCCCCGTGCCGGTAGGTGACCCGATCGCCGACGCCCTGCCGCTCGGCCTCGGCTCGGGCGGTGGCCAGGTAGGCGCTGGAGGCGTCGACGTCGAGCGCCTGCGCCGCCCCCGACGCGAGCAGCTCGAGGTGGACCATCCCCACCCCTGCGCCGATGTCGATCAGCATCGCATCCTCCACGCCGGCCGCGCGGATCGCGTCGATCAGCTCGGCCGTCGATTCGGGGAGGCCGTCCTCCTGCCAGCTTTCAAGGTCGCGCTCCGCCTCGCGAGCATCGAAGACCCGCTCAAAGTCCTGGCCACAACACTGGGACCCACTCTTCCTCGACATCGGCTGATGATGCCGCCGGCGTCAACTCGGCGTCCCCTTCGTTCGCAACCTCGAGGAAGCGACACAGGGCATTCGCCAGCCGCATCTGATCGACCGTGCGAACGCTCACCCGCGGGAGGTCGGGCGAAGCCACGACGATCGTCACGCAGCGGGCTCGCGATGTGGCCACGTTGAAGCGGTGGCCGCTGTACAGGAAGTCCATACCTCGCGGCGCCTCCTCTCCGCTCGACGCCGCCATGGAGTAGATCGAGATCGGCGCCTCCTGGCCCTGGAACTTGTCGACGGTCCCGACTCGGGCATCTGGGAGGAGCCGTTGGATGGCGCCAACCTGAGCGTTATAGGGCGCGACGATGAGGATCTCCTCCCAGCCGATGTGCTGTTCTCCCTTGGGCCCGAACCAGGTCACGCCCTCCCTGACGAGGGAGGTGGCAAGCGCCGCGACAACCGCAGCCTCCTCGGCCGACTCGTTGTCGTTGCCGTGATGGGCGACGGGCATCCAGCGCGGACCGGTGCCGCCTGTCGGAGGGGCGGCGTTTATGACCTGGTGAGCGAGGTGCGCTTCGGGCTCGAGCCGCCCGTCGTAGAAGGCCTCCGATGTGTAGCGGCACAGGTCGGGATGCAGCCGCCACGTCGTCGCCAGGAATAGGCCATGGGTCGGGTCGATCGTCGCCGCATCGTCGAGCAGATGCGCGAGGGCCGAGCGTTCTGCGCCGGGCGGGTGGCTCCCCTGGAGCACCTGGTCGAGCTGCTGCGGATCGCCCAGCAGCACGATCGAAGAGGCTGCCGGCGACGCCGCGACCACGTATGCGAGCGAGATCTGGCCGGCCTCGTCCACGAAGAGGACGTCGACGGCCTCGATCATCTTGGGCGAGGCCCAGAGCCAGACCGTCCCCGCGACGAGATTCGCGGTGCCGGCCGCGAGGGCGGAGGCGGCGTGGGCAGCGTCCTTTGCCATCGCCACCCGGTCGTCGGGGTGCTTCTGGTCTTTATCAGACTTCTGCAGCGGCTGGACGGCGATGCCCTCCTCGTCGGCAGCCTGCAGGACGGCGCCGATGAGGTTGCCGATCACCTTATGACTCTGTGCCGTGATCCCGACCCGCTTGCCTGCCTGGAGCAGCGACAGGATCATCCGGGCTCCGGTATAGGTCTTGCCCGAACCCGGCGGCCCCTGCAGGGGAAGTGTGCCGTGGTCGAGCTGCAGCGCGAGCCGCCGCGCGGCATCGAGCTGCGTCTCGGACGCTCCGCAGAGGTCCTCACCGGCGCGCTGCCCGACGCGTGGGGGACGCCGCAGCAGCAGGTCGCGAGCTGCGCGAAATGGGCCATCCCCATCGATCGCATGCCCCGCCACCCACTCGCCGATCTCGAACAGTCGTGCTCGGTGCTCCTCGGTCCTAAAGACATCGAGGGCGACGAGGTCGGCGGGGTGCGCGTCCGTGGCCTGGCGCTGGATGTCGACGGTCCGGGCGGCATGGTCGATCGCCTTCACCGATCCAATCTGCCAGTCCGGGGGCTTCCCCCTGGGGTCGAGCTGATTCTTGCGAGGGTCGTAGACACCGTCGCCTTTCGAGACCTTGTATTCCTGGGCTGGGAAGTGATAGCGCCACACCTGTTTGCCCTTCGCATCGCGATCTGTCAGCGGCTCGACGGGTTCAAGTCCTCCGATCGGGTCCGGCTCCTCGATGAGCTGGTTGGAGCTGAGCGCCAGGAGGCGAAAGAATTGCCACCAGGTCGCCTTCTCCTCGCGCCGATGCCAGCTCAACAGCTGGGCTAGGAGCCAGCGCCCCTGGTCTTCGGCGGACCGGTCCGCTGGGTCGGCAGGTACGCCTCCCGTCAGGCGGGCCTCGAGCTCGGCGACTCGCTTCAGCTCGGTGGACTGTTCCTCGTGGGCTTCGCCTACGCGCGCAGTGGGGCGAGGAATGTCGAGGCCGACGAGGCTGGCAAGCTCGACACGGCGATCCTCGAGCCAGTCGCGAAGCTCGCGAGTGCTGATCACGTCGTCGCGGTTGTAGCCCTCGATCCGGACGAGGTGATCGGCGGCGGGGCGCTCGCCCTCGCCGAGCTCGAGCCACTGCTCGAAGGCGACGATGCTCGATCCGGCGTCGCGCAGGTCCACCTCGCGCTCGTAGCCGTACAGGGGCTCGAGCTTCTTCAGGCCGTAGCTCTCCACCGATGCTCGGAGCGCCTGGCGGACGACGCGGTGCAGGTCGATCATGATCCCGCCGCGCAGGAGGCGGTCCACCTCGTCCTCGCGGGTAGCGTGCTTCCCCATCAGGTGCTTGAGGGCGCTCGGCTCGTAGGAGTGGAAGTGATAGATGTGGGCATCCGGGAAGCGTTCGACCTGACTGGTGAAGAGGTCCATGAGGGTCTCGAACGCCGCCTTTTCGGCGGCGAAGGTGAAGTCTCCGCTGGCGTCGTTCGACCAGATGGCATGCCATGCGCCATCGACATCCATCACTCCAAAGAGGTACTCGAGACCGTCCTCGAACGCATAGGGGTCGCCTTCGATGTCGAAGAACAGGTCGCCGGTCGATGGCGGAGGGAGCGAGGCCAGTCCGCGCTCAGGATCCAGATCACCCCCGGCCTCGGGCAGCAGCAGCTCGTATTTGATATCGCCTTCCAGACGTCCCTCCAACTGGATGCGGGCCTGTTCGCGGACGCGCTCGACCGTCCGCTCGGTTGACCCCTCCAGCGGCGGTGCCATCGGAAGCTCGAGCGCGCCCAGTTCGGCGAGCGTCGTCACGCCGCGATCGACGAGGCTGCGCCGCTGCTGGCGGCCGATGCCGGCGACGAGGCTCAGGTGGTCATCCCTCCGACGCCTGGCCTGGCACTCGACCGTCCAGCGGCAGACGTCGCAATGCTCGACCGGCTCGGGATATGTCCCGACGGGAGGGTAGGCGGCCGTGCCAGCGGACTCGCCGACGGCATCCTCGAACCGCTGCTTCGCCGCGCGGTAATAGGCCATGAAGTCATCGACGCGGAGCCGGACCGTCTCGTGGGCGCTCCCACCGAGCGCCACGTGGAGCCACTCCGGCTGCACGCCCTGCAGGACGGTGAGCTGGTCGACGTAGCTGCAGATCTGCAGGACCGCGCCGGCCTTGACATGGCGAGCGAGCTTCGTGTCCGCCACCTCGTAATGGAACGGCCCGAAGACGCTGGGGCGCTCGGAAGATTCCCGGCGCAGGAGGAAGTCGGCGTGGCCGCGCCAGCGCCCGTTGAATAAGGTCGCCTGGTAGATGACCTGCGCCCCGGACCACATGGCCGCCATCGTTTCGTCCGCGGCCATGCGTAGCGCCTCGACGTGATCCTTCGAGTAGGCATCCTTGTCGATGACGACCACCGAACGACCGTCGGCGGCGAGATCGCCCAAGTATCGCTTCTCGTGCTCCTCGCCACGCTTTCGCAGGACGTCGAGCTCGGGATCGGGAAGGTTGGGTCGCTCCGCCAGACCGGCCAGGACAGCCCGCTCGAGCTGGGTGAGGTGCTCGCAGGCGAGGTATCCGACGAGGTCCGAGGCGGAGTAGACCGGGCGGCCGTCGATCAGCTGCATGCGATTCGAAGCCTAGCGAGATCTCCGACAGGTCGGGTGTCGCGCTCGGCGGCTACGCGGGCAGGGGCTCGCCACGAATGAAGCTCAGCGCCCAGCCGCAGTCGGAGGTCACTCGCAGGAAGATGTCGCCCACCAGCTCCGGATGGCCGGCGAAGAAGTCGCCGTAGAGGTTGCCGGGGGCGGGCGCCGACCCAAGGGTGGCGCGGAGCGCCGGCACCGGCTCGCCGCTGCCAGGCACCAGATCGGCGGAGAATGAGCAGCCTGCGGCGCCCGGCAATGCAGCTGCGACATAGGTCAGCGTGTAGTTCGCGTCCAGCAGGTGCACCGGGCCGAACTCGCCGTTCCCCTCATGGGCGAAGCCGGCGACGATCGGATTGAAGGGGAGGTCGAAGCTCGCCGGAACAAGGTACGGGGTCGGCACGAAGCCGGCCGCCACCCAGCCCTCGGTGAAGGTCGGCTCTGCGGCGTCAGCGTCGCGGACGAGGTACCAGCCGTGGCTGTCGGCGCGAACCGGTCCGAGCTCGACCACCAGGTCGCTGCCGTCCGGGAGCATGGTCAGAACGCCCTGGCCAAGGCCTGGGCCGGAGCGGACCCGGAGCCCGGAGGCGGCAGTCGTCACCGTCGTGCCGGCGGTGTAGGTCGGGATCTTGTCGGGTCCAGGAGTTGGGACCGCGGTCGCGATCGCTGGGGTGGCCGAGGTCGAAGGCTCCCTGCTGGCAGGCAGTGACGCCGAGCCGCTCGATGACGGCGAGGGGCTCTGCGAGCCAAAGAGGCAGCCACCAAGGACGAACGTGGAGAGAGCCATTCCGAGCGGGCCGGAGCGTCGCATGCGCGCAGCCTAACGCAACGCTACGATGCCGGACATGACAAGCAAGATCACCAAGACCGACGCCGATTGGGCCCGCGAGCTCACCCCCGAGCAGTTCCACATCCTCCGCGAGAAGGGAACTGAGCGAGCCTTCACGGGCGCCTACTGGGACGAGCATCGGCCCGGCGTGTATCGGTGCGCCGGCTGCGGCGCCGACCTCTTCAGCTCCGACACGAAATTCGAGTCAGGCACCGGCTGGCCGAGCTTCTATGCTCCGGCGGATTCCAAGGCCGTGGAGACCGAGAGCGACCGCTCGTTCTTCATGGTGCGCAACGAGGTGCACTGCGCCAGCTGCGGCGGCCATCTCGGCCACATCTTCGACGACGGCCCGAACCCCACCGGCCTGCGCTACTGCATCAACTCGGCATCCCTGAAGCTCGAGCCGGCGGCAGAGCCGATGTCGGAGGTTTAGCGCCTAGCGCATCTTGTCGGTGATGTCGATGAAGGTGTAGATGTCCTTCTGGTTCGGCCAGATGTAGTTGCGGTCCGGCAGCAGCGGCAGGTCGAGGCCGAACTCCGAGTTGAAGAGGACCCGGAATTGGTTCACGAGCGAGATCGAGGAGTAGAAGCCGGCCTCCTGCGGATCCTTGCCGGGAAGGTAGACGGCATTCAGGATCCCGAACTTCATCCGCAGATCCTTGGCTGAGGCGGTCGTCCAGTCGTAGCCGCGCTCGTTATGCCGATATGCGGGCGTCCAGGGCCCCTCGTCGCCGAGCAGCATGATGATCGGCCGCTGTGCCTCCGGGACGTCCAGCACCTGGTCCACCCACTTGAGCATCTGGGTGTTGGTGTACTTCAGCTGCTCGATGTACCGCTCCTCGTGCGTCATCGCGCGCTCCTCGTCGGCGGTGATGAAGCTGCCATCGGGATGGAAGACATACGGCTCGTGATCGAGCGCGAGCTGCATCTGGACGAACTTCGGCCCGCCCAGGGTCGATGCGCGTTCGAGTGAGCGCAGCTCGTAGAGGGTCTGGTTGTATCGGTTCCGTCGCCAGTCATACGGCGCCTCCGGCCCCAGGTCCTCGAACGCCCGCAGCATCGTGGCTCGCTGGAGCACGTCCAGGAACTCGGAGGTCAGCTTGTCATATACGTAGTTGATCTCGGCCAGCGGGTGCCTGCCCATCGGGCTCCAGAAGGTCCCGGCATAGATGAACCGATAGCCGAGGTCATCGAGGAACTTGTGCACCTCGAATTCGGACCGAAGGCCGCGATAGATCGGTCCCCAGTCGTCGTCGGACTTGGCCTGCTCGCGAAGTGCGGGCCCGTCGAGGTACTCAAGGTTGCGTGCCGCGTCGATTGCCGGTGCCGTCTTCAGGTAGTTCGACGTCGACTTATCGGCGATGTAGAAGCCCCGTTCGCGAAGGGCGTCGAGGAAGGGGGAGTTGTCGTAGTGAAAGTTGTCCTGGAGGACGCTCTGCGACCCGTACTCCTCGAGGATGATCCAGTACACGTCGCGGCGAGTCGCCGGTTCGGTCCTCTCGCCGCTGGCAGTCACCCCCGACCCGGGATGCGTGGCGGTCGGTCGGACGTTGAAGACGAAGGCGCCGATGATCGCCAGGTTGAACAACAGGGCCAGCCCGGTGATCACGTTGAGGGGCAGGCTCAGCCGATCGACATGGATGTGGAAGCGCCAGATGAACGACACGCCGATGACCGCGATGAGCAGCCACGCGCCGAGGAGCACCCACTGCCCCAGCAGGAAGCCGCCGAGCCAGTTCCAGACCATGCCGTACGTGAAGAAGAGGACGACGAGCAGCGTGCTGGCGAGCCCCGCCGCCGCCCAGGCACGGGTCAGCGCACCCATGATCCCCATCGCGAGCAGTGCGGCTCCGACACAGATCCCAAGCGGGATGAAGATCTCCGCGGGGGCGATCGCCTCCTGCACGTTCTGTGCGTACAGGTAGATGACCGGGTACGCCGCCGCGAGCGCCGGGTAGAGGGGGAGGCCCGGCAGGCGTCGTAGCCAGGTCACGGATTTCATGCGCGCGGATTCTCGCATGGCGCGTCGTTGACCGTGGACTGGCGATCAACGATGCTGCCGCGATGGCCGTGCCCACCCTCAACCTTTCCCGGCCCGATGGACGGTCGCTCGACGTCTTCGTCGAGGGTCCGCCGGACGGCATCCCGCTCCTCTTTCACATCGGGACGCCGTGCGCCGGGATCCCGTTTGCGCCGTTCGTCGAGACCCTGGCGGAGCGCGGCCTCCGATTCGTCAGCTTCTCCAGGCCCGGGTACGGGAACTCGACTCGCCAGACGGGTCGTGACGTAGTCTCTGTCGTGGACGATTCGGCAGCCGTCCTGGACGCGGTTGGTGGAGAGCGCTGCTACGTCCTCGGCTGGTCCGGGGGAGGGCCGCACGCTCTCGCCTGCGCCGCCCGGATGCCTGAGCGCGTGATCGCGGCCGCGACGATCGGTGGGGTAGCACCGTATCCGGCTGAGGGCCTCGACTGGATGGCGGGGATGGGATCCGAGAACATCGAGGAGTTCGGTGCCGCCCTCGCGGGGTCCGACCAGCTGATTGCATTCATGGAGCCCGCGACCGCCGAGCTACGTGTCATCACGCCGGACGAAGTGGCGGATGCCTTCGGCGACCTCATCGACGACGTTGACCGCGGCGCGCTGACCGGGCCGTTCGCAGCGTGGACGGCCGACACCTTCCGCGAGGCGCTGCGCATCGGCTACTGGGGCTGGTTCGACGATGACATGGCCTTCACCAAACCGTGGGACTTCGACCTCGACGAGATCAAGGTCCCGACCTTCGTGTGGCAGGGTGCGCACGACCGGATGGTCCCGTTTGCGCACGGTGAGTGGCTGGCGGCCCATATCCCCGGAGCGCGGCCGCGACTCCTCGCGGAGCACGGTCACCTGTCCCTGGCGGTTGACTCGATCGCTCGCATCGTGGACGAGCTGACCTTGGAGGGCCGATGAACCGACGCGGCTACAGGATTGGGCTCGCGTCCATCCTCGTGCTGCTCGTGACCCTTGGCGGGGCCGCGGCGGCGAGCGCAGCCCCCGGCGACGCAAAGCTCACCGCCCCGTCCGCCACGCCGCTGACCGGCACCACGGCAACGGTGTTCGGGTTCAGCGTGCACTTCATCGGCAGCGCGACCGACCAGGCAACCAGTGTCAATGCGTCGGTCCCGGGGAGCTTGTTGCCGCTCACCCTTGCCAGCGGCACAGTGCAGAACGGGACTTGGAAGGGATCCAGGACCCTGTCGGCTGGCACCTGGCCGGTCACCTTCAGATCCGTCAGCACTCTTGGCACGAATCCAACGATTGCAGGCCCAACGCTCGTCGTAACCGCGCCGACGCCCACTCCCACACCGGCACCGACTTCGCCACCCACCTCCACGCCCAAGCCGACGGCGACGCCGCGGCCAACGCCCGGGCCGCCCACACCCTCGCCGGCACCGGGGCGGAACGTCACGTCCGAACCGTCGTCGACGCCGTTCGGGACCGTCACCAGTCCGAGTGCCTCACCCACCGGATCGCAGGGCGGATCGCCGGCAGCCGTGGCGTCCGCCAGGTCACCGACGCCGGAGGTCAAACCGCCCGGGCAGCCGTTCAACGTGCCAGTTGAAGGGGTCGCGGCGATTGGCCTCCTCGGGACCGTTGCCGTGGCAGCCGCGTTCCGCGAGCGCCGACGGCGGATCGCGGTCGCGGCCTTCCATGAGCAGGTGGCGGCCAAGGAGCCGTCCCGGGAACGGGATGAGATCGACGACGAGACGGTCGCCACCGTCTACTACGAAGGCCTCGGCGACCCACGCGACGATGTATGACCGACGCGGTCATGTGTCCCGGCTGTCGCGCCCTCCAACGATGTCGAGGAGATGTGACGGCGTCCGTCCGTGGGCTCCTAGGTCGGCGCCGCCGCCCTGGCATCGGCTCGGAGCTGGCGGCGGAAGGCGACGATGCCGAACAGCAGGAGCCCGTGGAACAGCGCGACCTCGAGGGTCGCGAACTGGCGCAGGTAGAACGAGGCCAGGTCGGCCAGCGAGAGGGAGACGAGCAGCCCGTACTCGGCCAGGCTCGATCCGAGGCCGTCCCGCCCCGTCAGGATCATCAGCAGCGACCCGGCGAGGAGCAGGGAGCCGGCGATGGCCTCGACCACGAGGTGCAGCATGTCGAGGCTGAAGAGGCGGGTGCTGACCGTCGGATCCACGGAGCCGATCTGGGTTACCGCAACCGCCAGGTCGATGAGCGCCCTCACGCCCGAGATGAGGAGCGCGATCATCAGGGCCGCCCGTGCGCCCCGCCCGCCAATCCAGTCGTTCCGGTGCTCGGCCCACCAGTCGAGGAAGGGCTTGAAGCGGTGGATCTCGTCGGGTGCGATATCGGTCTCACGCGACTGGACGAATCCCAGCAGGGTGGTGGCCAGCCGGCGCTGGTCCTCAAGCGGTGCCAGGACGGCAGCCGCGCTCAGCCGGTGGCGCAGCTCGTCGCGCTCCCGCGCCTGTAGGTCGTTGTCGACGGTCTCCTCCAAGAGCTGGAGGGAGGTCAGCAGAAGGCTCCGCGGGTCAGGCTTGGTCTGCCGTCGCACGCGAAGGTAGACGAGCACGGTCAGCAGGAAGGTGGCGTAGATGAGTGGCGCTGCCGCCGGGTAGAAGTAGTCATTGCGGGTGGTGATGAACTTGCCCACCTCGTCGATGAACAGCCCGATCCCGATCCCTCCCAGCACCGCCGCCAACCGGTAGACGCGACGTCCCGTCAGCGAGATGGGGAGGACCGCTGCGACGATCAGGAAGAAGCCACCGAATAGTGCGTGCGCCACATGCAGCTCGCCGCCGCCGATGCGCGGGTACCCGGTCAGCTCGAGGTAGACCCGTGTGGCCATCACCGTCGCGGCGAATGAGACCAGCGTCAGGAAGAGGTACTGCTCAGCTCCCTCACGACGGACCGGCTTCCGGAGCCCGAGCTGCCGTGCCAGCCGGCGCGCCTCATCCTGCATGCGCGGCATGATGCCGTCTGCTCGTGTCCTCATGTGCACTGAGCGGGCACAACCACCAACTTTGAGCCGATGCATCGTGCACATTGCCGGCAGTGCCCGCTGGGTGTGCACCGATGTCAACGAATCGCTCCCCGGCGACGCAGGTTCCGGGTTGTGCCCGCTCGGCTGGCACGAGAGGCTCTGGCTCCCGGAGACGCGGCGGTCAGGGCGCTCCGCTTAGCAAAGTGCCGCTAGACTGGCCCAGTCGGCACTCATTGATCGCCCAGGAGCCCCCACTTCATGACAGCAACCTCTGCTACCGCTGCGCCCGACTGGGATCGAGCGCCCCTAGACCTTCCGCACCGCACGCGGATCGAGATCTTCATCGTCGTCCTGCTGGGGATCTTGCTGGCGGCCCTCGACCAGACGATCGTCGGCACGGCCCTGCCGGTCATCGTCACGGACCTCAAGGGCAACGACGTCTATACGTGGGCCTTTACTGCATACCTGCTGACGGCCACCGTCAGCGGCCCCATCTACGGAAAGCTCTCCGACCTCTTCGGTCGCCGCATCGTCTTCATGACGGGTGTGGGCATCTTCCTGATCGGCTCGGCCCTGTGCGCCACCTCAGGCGACATGGGGCAGTTCATCGCCTACCGCGGCCTGCAGGGCTTGGGCGCCGGCGCTCTCTTCCCGGTCTCGCTGGCGATCATTGCGGATATCTTCGCTCCGTCGGAGCGCGGCAAGTACCAGGGCTTCTTCGGCGCCGTCTTCGGCCTCTCCTCGCTGATCGGCCCGGCCATCGGCGGCATCCTGACGGACACGGTCGGCTGGCACTGGATCTTCCTCGTCAACCTCCCGTTGGGCCTTATCGTGCTCTTCGTCATCTGGCGCACCCTGCCGACTCGCATCGAGACCGGTGTCAAGCGCACGGTTGACTATCTCGGTGCGGGTGCCCTGGTTGCTGCCCTGGTGCCGATCCTGATCGGCCTCACCAACAAGCAGTTCGGCGAATGGACCGATCCCGAAGTGGGCGGCCTCATCGCAGTCGGCCTCGGCCTGGCCGCGGTCTTCGTCTGGCTCGAGTCCCGCGCCGATGAGCCGATCCTGCCGCTCGGCCTCTTCCGGATCCGGGCTTTCACCGCCAGCGTCTTCGCGATGTTCTTTGCGACCATGGGCTTCTTCGCGGCCATCGTCTTCATGCCACGCTGGTACCAGGTGGTGCAGGGCTCGTCCGCGACCGAGGCGGGCTACCAGATCCTGCCGCTGCTCGGCGGCCTGATCGTGTCGGCCATCCTGTCGGGGCAGATCGTGGCCCGCACCGGGCGCTACAAGGAGCTCATATTCGCCTCGCTGCTCGTGATGGCGCTGGGTCTCTTCCTGCTCACCAACCTGCGCACCGAGTCGAACCCGCAGCTCGTCTGGCTGTGGATGGGGTTGACCGGACTGGGGATTGGGCCTGCCTTCGCGGTCTTCACGCTCGCGGTCCAGAACAACGTGCCGGTGCAGGAGCTCGGCGCTGCGACCAGCGGCCTGACGCTCTTCCAGCAGGTGGGCGGAACGGTGGGCCTTGCGATCACTGGCACGATCTTCGGCACGAAGCTGCTCGAGGAGATGGGGCCACAGATTGTCGCGGCGGGCGTACCCCCGGAGGTCGCGCAGGGATTCGCCAGCGGTGGCAGCGCAGCGCTGAACAACCTGGCCGGGGTGGGAGACCTGGACGAGAAGATCCTCGCCGCGTTGCCCCCGGACCAGGCGGCGCAGCTGCAGCCGTTCATTGCCGGGATCGTAGACGGCATTCACCAGGCCTTCTCGATCGCCACTGCGACGACCTTCGTTCTGGGGATCGGCGCTGCGCTTGCCGCTGCTGCGCTGGTGTTCTTTGGACTCCCCGGCGGGCGGATGGGGGAGAGCGCCGCGGCACCCGAGGCAAATGGTGCACCAGCTGCGGAGGCGGAGGCCTAGACCCGCCCTCGTAGCCCCCCATGTGCATGCACGCTGGGCGTCAATAACGCGCAACTTCGAGCGGGTTCCGCTGTCAGATCGGCCGCGGCGGCAGCTAGCTTGCCGGTCGTCGGACAATTACCTCGCCGACTTGGCGTCCGTCCGGGCGTCGAGATCAGGCGGCTTCGGCCCGCGGGGGCGTATCGCGCTCTAGGCCGGGTGCCGAGATGCGGTACAGGTCCACCGGTTCAGGGATGCCGCGCAGGCGGAACGACCCCAGCGGCAGGAAGGTCGTACCTAGAGGCAGGTGATCAGCCGCTGAGTCAGCGACAGGGCCCGACGCCACGATCTGCTCACCGTTCGCGGCTGACATGACGCGAGCTGCCAGGTGGACGTCGAGCCCCACGTAGCCATCGGCCGTGAGGTTGGGGGTCCCCACGTGCAGCCCGATGCGGAGGTGCGGCTGGACACCATCGGGCCAGCGCGCTTCGGCCAGGCGGCGCTGAATTTCGATGGCTGCAGGCACCGAGGTCGGCGGATCGGCGAACACCAGGAAGCATTCGTCAGCACGGGCGTCGACCACCCGGCCACCATGCCGGTCAGCGGCCTCGCGGATGATCCGGCGCAGCTCAACGAGCACGTCGACATACGCGTCACCCAGCTTCGCCAGGAGCTCCGTCGATCCCTCGAGGTCGCCGAAGAGGAACGCCACCGTGCCTCGGGGCAGGCTGGACGCATCGCCTCCGCTGGCCCGCAGCCGGTCCTGGAGGTCCGTGGTGTCGACCGCGAAGCGCACCGCGTCAGCCACCGCTGTGACGAGCGCCGGATCGACTCCAAGGGCGGCGTCATGGATCACCGCAGCCAAAGGACGCCCGTCCCGCTCGAGGCGAAGGACATTACGGCGCGCATCCAGCGCATCGAGGTCCAGGTGTGCGCCCTCCCGATTCAAATAGGCCGCGGCCACCTCCGACCAGCGAGCCACGACGAGGTCGGGGTCACGCAGTGCGCGGCGCAACGCCGACTCCAGCCCCTCGGCACTCGGGCTCGCTCCAAGCTGGACCACGGCACCCGCGACCGCCGCCCGAGCGGCGTAGACGCTGATGAAGGTCACTGCCAGCCCGATCGGGACCAGGAGGCGGAGGACGAGATCGAATTGCGGTGCGAGCGGCACCGGCGTGCCCGTGAGGTAGACCACGCTGGTGGTGGCGAGCCCAAGTCCGATGACGATGCCGCCGAACAAGACCGGGGCAAGCATTCGGCGTGCCGCTCCGTGTGCAGATGCCCAGCGGCGCACCCTCAGCACCGAAACGGCAAGCGCGGAAATCACGACGCCCAGGAAACTGGCGGGTTGAATCGCGGGAAAGACAGACGGGTCGGTGAGCCGAAATGGATTCGGTTCGCACGGCGGACATCGGCTGGTGCCATGCAATGCGGGCTCCACCGTAAAGATCGTGGCCACCGCAAAGAGGATGAAGAAGGCGGTGATCGCGCCGAGCGTAAGCCGTTCTGCCCGTCCTGCGAGCCGTCCGGATGGGAATGAGAGGAGGACGTAGGCGATCAGCAGCGACGAGCCCGGGCCAACCGCCACGTTGAAAGCCTCGGCGGGCAGAAATAGGTAACGGACGACGACCGGCGTGACCGCGACGACGGCGGCCAGCATCAAGAGGTAGCCAATCCGGTTGTCCGGACGACGGCGCGCCATGAAGAATCCAGACGTAACGTACACCGTGCCGGAGACGCCGGCAGGGAGGAACACCTCCGGCGGCCGGCCGTTCGCGGCGCTGAGGCTGCTCGCGGCGACGGATAGCGCGGTGCCGACGAGCCAGGCGAGCGCGATGGTGCGGGACGATGGTGGGCGCGACATCGTTGGCGCATGGTGCACTGCGCTAATCCCGCGGTCTACCCTTCGGATCCTGATGCTGACTGACCGATTCGACCGCGCGGTCCTGTACGCCGTCCAGCTGCATCGGTTGCAGACACGGAAGGCGACCCAGATCCCGTACGTGACGCACCTCTTCGCGGTCTGCAGTCTCGTGCTCGAGGACGGCGGGACCGAGGACGAGGCGATCGCGGCGCTGCTCCACGACGGCCCGGAGGACCAGGGCGGGGAGCCTGTCCTGGCCGAGGTCCGCGCGCAGTTCGGCAATGACGTGGCCTCGATTGTTGCCGGACTGAGCGACGCGATGCCGACGGCGGGTGAGGAGAAGGCGCCCTGGCGCGAGCGTAAGGAGGCCTACCTGGCGCACCTTCAGGGTGCACCGGCATCGGTCCTGAAGGTATCGCTGGCGGACAAGCTGCACAACGCACGCTCGATCCTGACCGACCTGCGAGCCGATGGCGAGGCCGTCTGGGACCGATTCAATGCCGGCCGTGCGGACCAGGCCTGGTACTACGGGGAGCTGCTGCTGACCTTCGGTTCGCACTTGCCCGAATCACGAAACCTGCCCGAGTTCCGCGAGGTGGTGGGGGAGCTCTTCGGCCGCGCTACTCGCCGCTGAATGTCGCCAGCAGGCCCTGGATGAGCGCGGTCCGCTGCTCGTCGGTGAGGCGAGCCTCGGGGTGCATGATCGTGTACTGAAACGGCGGCATCGCCTGGCTCGAGATCATGCCGGCTGCCTTCTGAGTCGCCTTGTCGATGTTCCC